>JAUIJR010000165.1 GCA_030431075.1 Polyangia bacterium
ACAGTACGAGGCGGGCTGGACCGACGCGGCCGTGCGCCGCTTCGCCAAGGACATGGGCCCGGCCCTGCGCGACGCCTTGGATCTGTCGCGGGCGGACATCACCAGCAAGCGGCCCGGCCGGCGCCGCGCCTGCTTGCGCTCGATCTCCGACCTGGCGCGGCGCATCGAGAGCTTGGCCGAGGCCGACGCCGCGCCGAAGGCTTTGCCGGCGGGGCTGGGTCACGCGCTGATGTCGGATCTCGGCTTGCCCCCGGGCAAGCACCTCGGTGACCTGCGCGACCGGCTCACGCAGTTGTGCGACGCCGGAGAGCTCGAGCGCGAGCGCGAGCCGAGCTACTACATCGAGGCCATTCGTTCGCGCGCTCTGCTCGAGGGCCTGGAGATCCGTCGCCCGCGCTCCCGTCGCGGCGGCGAGGGCTGAGACCGCTGCTTTAGGCGTCGACCTTGTCGTCTTGCTTGGCGGCTTGGATGCGGGCCGCCAGGTCGGCTTGGGCCGGCGCGCTTTGAACTCGCTCTTCTTTGCCCTCGAAGAGCTGACCGAGCACGTAGGCGACGCCCGCGACGCCCGCACCGACGGCGAAGACTTCGGTCGCAACGGCGCTGGCCGAGCTTCCGGCGGCGAGCAGGGCCGGCGTCTCGGCGCGAAGGATGAGCCACGCCAAGATCGCCGCGAGCACCGCGAGCCCGGCCAAGATGAAAAAGGCGATCCGACCCACGCGGCGGTGGTCGCCGCGGCGCTCGGAGAAAAAGGCGAGGGAGAGCCCGTAGACGAGCGGCAAGGCGAGGAGCCAGCCGACGAAGTTCCAGGTCCGTACTCCCCCGACGTCGAAGGCGTGCAGGGGGGCCTCTCCCCCGGCGACGCTCTTGCGGACGTCCTCGAAGATGGGCCCATAAAAGAGATCCTCGGTGGGCCGGGAGGTCAGCAAGATGAAGCTGGTCTTGTCCCCGTCGGGCACGGCGAGGACGGTCAAGCGGATGTCGCCCAGGCCGTAGCGCGCGTGCAAGAAGCCGGCGGGCGCGTCGGGGGTGCGTTCCCAGGACATCTCTTCGGCGGCGCTGCCCCCCGTGAAGGGTTTGACCTGGGCGTCGAGCCAGCGCGCGGCCGCGTCCGAGTCGTCGATGATGTTCTCGGGCATGGCCGCGACGCGCTCGACCACGGCCATCGTCTCGACGTAGTCGTCGGCCCCCTTGCTCGCGTGGACGCTGACCAGGGTCCCGCCGAGGTCGGCGGCCCAGCGAGTTGCGCGCTGCGCGGCGTCGGGATGGACGAACTCGCCCGTCACCCAGTCGGAGGGGGCGACGACCGTCACCCGCGCGTGGGCGACGAGGGGCAAGGCGCACAGCGCCAGCACGCAGGGCAAGATCCGTCTTCGCCGGGCCACGGGGCATTGTCTCTCGTGCGCGGCAAAGCCGAAAACTTTTGGGGCAGGGGAAATCCCGCGATAAAAATACAGTTGTCTGCCCGTTTTATTGACTACCGAATATCGCCGATTATAAGCAAATGTACGCCATGGGCGTCCGATCGCCGCAGTTCCGAGGCGATTAAACACGGTGAACCACCGGTTGTAATCGGACCGCGCCTGAGGCACAGATCCCTTCGAGAACTTCCCATGGAAAGCCGTCGCATCAGCCTTCTCAAAGCCCTCAGCTGGCGTCTCATCGCAGTCATCGTGACGACCACCGTCGCCTACCTGTGGTCGCAAGACGTGAAGGTCGCGGCTTCGATCGGTGCCGTGGACTCGGCGATCAAGATTCTCGCCTACTACCTGCACGAGCGTGCCTGGGTGCGGGCGATGGCCGACGCGGCCAATCGTGCCGAGGCCAAGGCCGCGCCCGCGCACGGCCAGCCCAAGACCTGCTGATCTCGAGGGGTCTTCGCCCCCTCGTCACAGGCGCTAGACGAGCCGGCGCAAGACCACGGCACTGATGTTGTCGGGTCCGCCGGCTTTGTTCGTGGCTTCGATCAAGCGGCGCACGGAGGAGCGGACGTCGCGTTGCCCCACGAGCGCGCGGATGTCTTCGTCCCCCAACACGTCCGACAAGCCGTCGCTGCAAAGCAGCACATTTTGCCCGGCGTCGAGCTGGTAGTGAGAGACGGTGGGGTCGCCCTTGTTCTTGCCGTGCCCCAAGCAGCGGCTGATTCGGCCGCGGTAGGGGTGTACGGCCGCTTGTTCGGGCGTGATCAGGCCGTTGGCGACCATCTCTTGGACCATGGTGTGGTCCAAGGTCAGGCCCTCGATGTTCTCGCCTTCGACCCGATAGGCCCGGCTGTCGCCGGCGTGGGCGACGAAGAGTTGGTCGTGGATCCCGAGGACGGCGACCGCGGTGCAGCCCATGCCCTTGGCCTCGGGGTTCAAGGCGGCGCTGGCATCGATGGCCTTGGAGGCGCGACGAAAGGCGCCATCCATCAACTCGGCGATGTCCCCTTGGGGGTCGAAGTTCTCCGCGACGTGGGCCGAGATCTCTTGCACGCCGATGGCCGAGGCGACCTCGCCCGCATTGTGACCGCCCATGCCGTCACACACGATCGCCAGGTAGTATCCCCGCCCGTCGTCTTCTTGGATCGAGATCGCATCTTCGTTGTGGTCACGGGCAATGCCGGGGTCACATGCCCCCGCCATCTGGACCTCGAAGCTGCCGGGCCGATAGGTACGCTTGAAGAGCTTGTACATCCTGGCTGCGCCCGCGAGTCTACACCGCCGGTGCCGCTGGCCAAAAAGCGATCGGGGGCGCCGCGCGGGCGCGCCCAATTGAAGAAGGACAGTCCGTGGACTGCCCTTCGCGTGCCCCGGAGGGCGCCAATGAGGCCCCGGAGGGCCTCGAGGGGTGGAGCCGAGGGGGATCGAACCCCTGACCTTCGCATTGCGAACGCGACGCTCTCCCAGCTGAGCTACGGCCCCTGATTTGGATGGAGGCGGAACCTAGCCGAGTTGCTCAGCGGGTGCAAGAGCCCCAAAGGGCCCGTTGCGGCCCCGCGGGCACCTCTCGGGGCGCGCGGCATCAATCGCCTCGTCGCGCCTTCAGGCGCATCATGAGGCCCCACGCGGCCAGCGCGGCGACACCGAGGGCCAAGCTCGCCGGGCCCGGCCCCTGGCTGGAGAGCCAGCGCGTCCACAGCGAGGGGGACGCGGGCGGGCCGGCGGCGAGCAGCCCGAGGCCGGCGCTCATGGCAAAGTCGAGGGCGAGCATGACGACAGGTCGCGGCGAGCATAGGCCAAGCGGGGCCGGCGGGGGGCGAGCGTGAGCGAGGGCGAGGCCAAGGCGGCCAAGCAGCGCGTCGACCTGCTCATGGTCGAGCGCGGGCTTTGTGACAGCCGGGCGCGGGCGCAGGCGCTGATCATGGCCGGGCAGGTGGTGGTCGCGGATCGCCGCGTGGACAAGCCCGGCCAGCGGGTGCCGAGCGACGCCGAGCTGCGGATCAAAGGGGAGGGGGCGCGCTTCGTCTCGCGCGGCGGTGACAAGCTCGAAGGTGCATTGGCGAGTTTCGAGCGCAGCCACCCGCCCGGCGTGCCGATCGCGGATCGCGTGGCCATCGACGTGGGGGCTTCGACGGGGGGCTTTACCGACTGTCTGCTGCAACGCGGGGCCGCGCGGGTCTTCGCGGTCGACGTGGGCTACGGGCAGCTGGCGTGGAAGTTGGCCTCGGATCCCAAGGTGGTGGTGATGGACCGCACCAACATCCGCGATCTCGAGCCGGGCGCCCTCGAGACGGCGCCGAGCCTGTGCGTCGCGGACTGCTCGTTCATCTCCTTGACCAAGGTGCTGCCGCCCTTGCTGCCTCTGCTCGCGCCCGGTGCGGACTTGGTGTTGTTGGTCAAACCGCAGTTCGAGCTCGGACCGGGCGCCGTCGGCAAAGGCGGGATCGTGCGCGACGAGGGGCAGCGGGCCGAAGCGCTGACGCGGGTGCAAGCGGCGGCGACCGAGCTGGGGGCCGAGGTGGTGACCCACTGCGAGAGCCCCGTCGCGGGGCAAAAGGGCAACCGGGAGTGGCTCTTGTGGCTGCGAAAGCCGCCGGCAGATCTCTCGGCGGGAACGTGATAGGGGGCGCATCGTGACCAGCTCGAACTCGGGCCTCAGCTCGCACCAGCGTCAGCATCTCAAGCGCCTCGCCCACGGCCTCGACCCCGTCGTGCAGCTGGGGGCGGCCGGGCTCACCGAGGGCGTGGCCGCGGCCATCGAGGCGGCCATCGCCGACCACGAGCTCATCAAAGTCAAGATCGGCAAGGGCTACGAGGGCGACAAGAAGGCCTTTGGGCAGGAAGTCGCGCAGCGCGTGGACGCCGAGCTGTGTCAGGTCATCGGCCGCGTGTTCGTGCTCTTTCGCCAGTCGCGGGATCCGAAGCGCCGCAAGGTTCAGCTGCCCAAGGGCGCCCCCACCGGCGACTGAGCGGCCCCGCGTTCACGCAGTGCACGCGCAGCGACGCGGCCTGCCGCCTGCGGTAGCATGGCGCCGCGTGCCGAAGCGGCCCCCAGCTTTCGACCGCCCGCGTGGCCCGGTGCGCCGTGCACGTGGGCGCCTGCGCTTGGCGACTTGGCTCGCCCTGGCCACGGCCACGAGCTCGGCGTGTCCCCACGACGCAGACCCGATCGTGCGTCGACCCCGTCGACCGCGTGGCCCGCCGATGCGCATGAAGGTGAAGACCCCCGAGCCGCAGCGCGCGGTGGCGGGTCCGGTCTTCGACTTGTTGCGCGCCGAGCTGGCGCAAAACTTCGAGGCGTTGAGCGTCGACGCGCCCGACGGCCCCGCCTACTTTTTGGGCTACGACCTGATCGATCGCGAAGACCTTTGGATCGAAGCGCGCGATGGGGCCGTGGTCAAAGCCCACATCGACCGCGACCGCGTCTTGGACGTGGATGTGCGCGTGGGCGACCCGGAGCTCGACAACAGCCACGGCCAAGGGGGGGACTACGCCGGCAACGGACTCGGCGCGGGCATCTCGGTCTCGGTCCAGGACGACGCGCTGAGCTTGGCCCAGGCCCTGTGGCTGGCCACCGAAGCCCAGTACCGACTCTCCGTCGACGCGCTCGACGAGGCGCTCTCGGCCGAGAGCATGCGGGCCGAAGACGAAGGGCCACAGCACCCGGACTTCAGCGAGGAGGCGCCCCTCGAGTTCATCGCCCCGCTGGCCGAAGCGGACCTCGAGGCCCTGCGCGAGACCTGGCGTCCGCGTCTCGCTCGCGCCTCGGCTCACTTGATCGACGACCCCGCCGTGCGTGAGGGCAGCGCCTTGATGCAGGTCACGGTGCGCAACCACAGCCTCGTGAACTCCGAGGGTTCACAGGTGCAAGCCGGGCAGCTGCGCTTGCGGGTCATGCTCGTCGTGGTCGGCCAAGCCGAAGACGGCATGGAGCTCGAGCGCTTCGCCTCCTTCGACGTGCTCCAAGCCGACCAGCTCCCCGATGAGAAGACCTTGCTCGAGACGGCCGACCGCCTGCGCGAGGAGCTCTTGGCTCTGCGCGCGGCCCCGGTGGCCGAGCCCTATACCGGCCCGGCCGTTCTCGAAGGTCCGGCCGCGGGCGTCTTCTTTCACGAGATCTTTGGCCACCGCCTCGAAGGGCACCGCCAAAAGGACGACCTCGAGGGGCAGACCTTCACGAAGATGATCGGCAAGGAGGTCTTGCCGCCCTTCTTGGACGTCTTCGACGATCCGAACATCGCCGAGCTCAACGGGCAGCCGCTTTTTGGTCACTACTTCGTCGACGACGAGGCGGTTCGGGCCAAGCGCGCGAAGATCGTCGAAAAGGGCGTGCTCGAGGGCTTTTTGCTCGGGCGCTCCCCGGTGCTCCCCTTTCGCCACTCCAACGGTCACGGTCGGCGCGAAGAGGGCTACCAAGTGGTCGCGCGCCAAGGAAACCTGATCGTTCGGGCGCGCCACACCGTGCCCGAAGGCGAGCTGCGCGAGCGCCTGATCGCCACGGCCAAGCGGGCCGACAAGCCCTACGGGCTATGGTTCAGCGACATCCAAGGCGGCTACACGATCACGGATCGCAGCGGGCCGCAGGCCTTCAAGGTCCTTCCGCTGATGGTCTATCGCGTGTGGACCGACGGTCGTCCGGATGAGCTCGTGCGCGGCGCGGACATCGTGGGCACGCCCCTTTCGGCCTTCGAGACCCTGGCCCTCGCCGGCGATGAGCCGGGGATCTTCAACGGCATGTGCGGCGCCGAGTCCGGCTGGGTGCCCGTGAGCGCGGTGAGCCCCTCGGTGCTCTTGACCAAGATCGAGATCGAGCGCGCCGCGAACGATCGCCAGCGGCCGCCCTTGCTCGCGCCCCCCGGCGCGCTCGGGCGCGAAGGCGATGACGAGGGGGCGATGCCCTGATGGGGGCGCGTCATCGTGGCCCGCGTCGGGCCTTCGTGGGCCTGGCCCTCGGCCTGCTCGGCGCGAGTGTGCCGGCGGCCGCCCAGTCGCCCGCCCCGTCACCCACCGAGGTGAGCGCGGAGGCGAGGGCCGAGGCCACGAGCGAGGTCTCGAGCGCGTCCGCAGCCGCGCCGGAGACCAAGGCGCTGATCTCGGAGCTGGCGAGGGCGGTGTCCGAGCTTCGACTCGCCGACGCGCCCGCGCCTTACGAGGCGACCTTGCGTGTCGTCCGTGCGCGCGCGCTGACCTTGGATGGCTCCTACGGCGGCATCATCACCGACCTGGCCGAGCGGCAGGCATTCGCCCGCTTGGATCTACGCGTCGGTGGCCTGGAGCGTGACGCGTCAAACTTCTTTGGCGGCGGCGGGATCGCCACGGTGGTCTTGCCCTTGGATCCCCTGGCCGGGCATCTGTCGAGCGCGCGCGGCTTGTGGCGCTTGGCCGACGCCGCCTACCGCGATCGGGCCGCGACCTACCGCGCCAAGGAGGCCGCGCGTCGGCAGCTCGCCGAGGACGACGACACGCCGGACCGCAGCGCCGCCGCGCCGGTCGGGATCGATCTTCCGTGGTCGACGCCCGGGGTGATGGCCGACGCACCCACGCCCGGGCCGGCCGCCGGTGACCCGGCCTTCGATCGCGCCGGCTTGCGCGAGGCGGTGCGCGAGCTGTCGGCACGCTTCGCCGATCACCCCGAGATCGACAACGGCGACGTCTACTTGCAGATCGTCGAGCATCGACTGACCTCGATCGATCATCGCGGGGCCGTCTGGGGCGACACCGGCTTGCGGGCCTACCTCGCGGTCGTGGCCGACACGCGGGCCGAGGACGGCGTGCACCTCGACCACGGCGCGGTCATCCACCTCCAGTCGATCCCGACGGCAGACTTCGTACGCAAAGAGGGGGCGGAGCTCGTCGATCGTGTGCTCGCCGAGCTCGAGGCCCAACGGGTCGCGCCGCGTCTCGACGAGGACTACGACGGTCCGGTGCTCTTCTCCGCGGAGGCGGCGGCCGCCTTGTGGGCCAGCACGGTGGCCGTGCACGCGACGGGTGCCCCCGCGCCGCTGTCCGAGTGGGGCCCCGTGATCGAGCTCGAACCGCATTGGCTCGAGCGCTTGGGTCGACCCGTGCTGCCGCCTTGGCTGAGCCTCATCGACGATCCGACGCGGGAAGGATTTGGGCACTACCGACGCGACGCCGAGGGCATGCCGGCCGAGCGCATCCAGCTCGTCAAGCGCGGCGTCCTCGGCGACCTGCTGATGACGCGTCGACCCAACGAGAAGATCCCCGGCAGCAATGGCCACGCGCGGGTCGCCTTCGATCTCGCGCCGGCCGCGACGATCTCCAACCTCGAAGTTCAAAGCAGTCGACGCGGACTCAACGACGCCCGCCTCGAGCGTGAGCTGCTCGCCCGCGCCCGCGAAGACGGCTACGACTACGCCTACGTGATCGAGTCCCTGCGCGACGGGGGCTTGCTCGGCGCCCCGCCCCGCGACACCGGCGGGGCCTTTGGTGGGGGGCGCAAAGTGCCCTTGCCCTTGCCCGGCCGGATCTGGCGGATCGACGCCAAGGGGCAGCGGACCTTGGTGCGCGGGGCTTTGCTCTCGCCCGTGGCCATGCGCGCGCTGCGACGGATCCGCGAGGTCGGCGACACGCCGCGCACGGTGGCTTTGCGGATCGTCCCGGGCATCGTGGGCGGCTGGGCCGTCGATCTAGGAGCGGATGGCCTGCTCACCCAGACCGTCGACGTCGAGGTGCGCACGCCGGCCTTGCTCATCGATGGCTTCGAGCTGGTCGTCGAGCGCGGCGAGCCCGAGCGCCTGCCCTTTTTGGTGCATCCCCTGCGTCGCGGGGGCCCCAACGACGGAGACGCGCCGACCGATTCGGTCGACGCGCCTTGATCTTCGTCGGCGTCGATTCTCCGCCGAGGCGGGCTCGAGGCCCCTGCGTCTCTACAGCTTTTCTTGGGCGAACTTGATCGCCTCGATGATCGTGTAGTTCGCGTCGCTGGGGTTCTTTTGGGTGGGGTCGGGGATGACGCCCTCGGAGTGCCAGCGCACGACGCCACGCTCGTCGAGCAAGATGAGCGCGGGATCCGAGCCCAGGTACTGGATGTAGGTGGTCGCGCCCGACATGCCCTGGTTTCGCGCCGGCTGGTTCTCGGTCGCGTTGGGGAAGTGGTAGAGCGGCAAGAAGGGCTTGGGGCCGCCTTCGCTGGGGCCGAGCTGGTTGTCCGAGTGGAACTTGCGAAGGTCCGTGTCGTTCATCGGCGGACGCTCGCGGCCCGGGAACTGAAGCTGCGCGAAGACGATCTCGACGCCCGCGGCCTTGAGGTCCTCTTGCGCGAGCTGCAGGGTCTTCAAGAAGGTTCCGGCGTTGGCCTGGCCCGAACGGGTCTGCCAGTCGAAGAACACGATGAAGCGCTTCTTGCCGTAAAAGTCGCGGCCGTTGACCAGACCGCCGTCGGAGTTCACCAACAAGATCTGCGGGCTGGCCGTGCCGAAGAGACGAAGGCGGGCCCAATCGGGCGCCTCTTTCATCGCCGCGGCGCTGGTGACCAAAAAGGGCGGCAGGCCCTTGTGCGGGTCGAGGGTGTCGTTGGGCTTGGCCACGACCTCGACCTCTTTTTCTTGGGGGTCGCTCTTCTTGCTCCACACCTTGACCTTGTGGGGCTGGCCGTCGGCGATGTTGGCCGCGTCGAAGTCCTTGCCGCTTTCGAGCTGGCGACCATCGATGGACAAGATGAGGTCACCGGGCTGGATCTGGTCGCAGCCTTTTTCGCAGCCGAGGTTGTAGGCCACGAACACACCACCCGCCTTGAGCTGCGAATTGGTGATCTTGTAGCCGCCGCCGCCGTCGCAGGCAGCGGTCGGGGCGAGGGCGAAAGTCGAAAGGCCGAGGGCGAGGGCGAGTTTCTTCAGCATCGGGAGCTCCGGGTCGCGCGCGGCGACGGGTAAAGCGCGCGGACGATAGGATCGCGCGCCGTAGGCCGTCAAACGCGGGGTCTCCCCGGGGCTTGCAGGCCGATCCACGCGACGCGGGGCGCGAGAAGGCGCCGTGACTTGCGAGTTGACTCACGCGCGAGGCGCGGGATCGGCGGTCGACGAAATTTTTTTCACTTTGGATGCAAGGCGTCCGGGACGCGGCCGAGTGGCGGGACAGGCGGGGGAAAAGACCCGCCCGAAACCAAACACGAAGCCATGAAGACACAAGACATCAAACTCACCCCCCTCACCCACCGCACGGGAGGCCCGATGGCCCGCCGTGCCCTCACCTGGCTCGCCAGCTTGGGCCTCGTGGCCAGCGTCGGCTGTACCGAGCTGCACCTGCACGATGCCGCGCAAGCGGGCGACGAGACCGGCGACTTCGAAGGAAGCGAGAGCGAAGGCGAGGCCGAAGGCGGCGAGGCCGAAGGCAGCGGATCCACCGACGACGCGGGCACGAGCGACACGGGCGATGAAAGCGGAGAGCCGCAGTCCGAGCCCTTCGATCGTTTCATCGCGGTCGAAGTCACGGGCGAGGGCTGGGTCGTCGACCTGATCCCCGGCCCCGACATGCAAGCCCTCATCCCCGAGGCCCTGACGATCTCCTTGTTCTTGCCGAACGAGGACCACGACGGCCCCTTGGTGATGGCGGCGCTCGACGAGACGCGCGCCGAGATCTTCCGCGTCGAAGTCGAAGGCGACATCACCTTGGTCGGCAACGAGCGGCCCGGCTTGCGGATCGGTCTGCAGGACCTGCGCAAGACGCCGATGCCGACGAACTGCACCTTCCCGCCTTGCCCCGGGGAGAACAGCGACACCGGCTACGTCGTGAGCTACGACGAAGACGACATCACGTGGACCATCGGACAGGTCGACGAGGTGATGTTCGGGCACGGCGTGCGCGAGGTGAACGGCGAGATCGAGGTCGTGCCCTTCGAGGCCGGTCGAGACTTGCCCGAGCAAAGCCGCGAGAAACTCGTCGTCGCCGAGTACCTCTTCGAGGACGGCAACGAGTTCTTGAACCTCGACAACAGCACGGTGCCGCCGCAGGCCGCCGGCTTTTGGGACAAGGTCTGCCAGTTCGGCAAATGGGGCCTCAAAGGCGCGATCACCCTCGCCCAAGGCGGTTGTTGTGCGGTGCCCGGCCTCGGCCTGGGCGCGTGTGTCACCTGCGCCGTGGCCGGTGAGGCGGGCAAAGACGGCGTCGACGCCGTGGACTGCGAGGGAAAATGAGCCCGCAAGCGCCAAGCCCCACGACCAGCGAACCTTCGCCCCGCATCGCGCGCTGGAAGCTGATCTTGTTGATCGCTCCCGTCGCCTACGGCCTGAGCGAGCTGACCAAGCACAACCGCTGGCTACAAGCGGGAGCGATGATCGCCTTGTTCGCCGTCTTCCACCTGGTGGTGAAGGCCTTCTCCC
>JAUIJR010000166.1 GCA_030431075.1 Polyangia bacterium
CCCGATCGCAGGGGGCCAAATAACTTGACCGGTCAGGGCAACGCGGGCCAAGCTGATCCCATCATGCGTTTGCCTAGCGTCGCGTTCAGCATCTGTGCTCTGGCCCTGGCCACCTCTGCTTGCGGGGAGCCCAGCGAGGGCACCTCGGACTCCTTCAACACCGTCGCCGACGAAGAAGAAGAGAGCAGCAGCGAGGCCGACACGAACATGACCGGCCCCGACATGCCGGCCTCGAGCTCCACCGAGACGAGCGACTCGGGCACCTCGACCACGTCGACGACCTCGACGACGTCGACGACGACCTCCACCACCACGACCTCCACCACCGGTGGCGGCTCCTGTGGCAACGGCAACATCGACATGGGCGAGCAGTGCGACGGTGGCAACCTCAACGGCTTCACCTGCGTCGACCTCGGATTCTCGGGCGGCACCCTGGCCTGCGACTCGGTCACCTGCACCTACGACTCGTCGAACTGCACGACGAACCCCGGCACCACCGGCTAGTCTGGCGGCCAGTCTGCCGGCCAGTCTGCCGGCCCTTCAAGACCGACAAACGCTCGAGCGCTCGCCCTTTCGGCGGGCGCTTTGCGTTTGGACGGCGACGACGGTCGGCTAGCCCGGCGGAATCACGCCGTACATGTCCTCGAGGTCGCAGGCGTAGACCGCGAGCGGGTTCTGGCAATAAGGCACAGCGCCGTTCGAAAACACCAGCGGCAGGCACTCGTGGGCGGAGCTCTCGGCCAGCCGCCAACTTTGCTCGCCGCTGCCGAGCCAGTAGGTCGTCGTCACCGGGCCATCGAGTCCGGCCTCGGTGGACGCTTGCCAGTCGCGGGACTCCGAAGCTGCGAGTGCGATACACGCTCGCTGGGCTTGGCGCTCTTCCATCGTCGCTTGAAAGGAGAGCTCCCCGCAGTCCTCGAAGCCGGGTCGCAGCCGCCCGTACACCTGGTAGGCCGGGCAGATCCGAATGCCCGTCTCGCCCATCCCCGCCTCGTCCGACGAAGTCCCGTCCCCGCACGCGAGCAACCCGAAGCTCGAGATCGAGATCCATAGGCCGACGAGACACCGCATCCGAACTCCAGGCTGCCCCCGGACGCCGCGGCCGTCAATGCGCGCTCGCCCTTTCGGCGGGCGCTTTGCGTTTGAGAGACTGCGGCCAGCATGGCTACCCCTGCCGCCGACCCCGAGACGCAGCGACGGCGCTGGGTTTGGTTGCGCGTCTTTTGGCTGTGCTTCGCGGCCTTCTCGTGCACGGCCTCCGGACGGATCACCTATCCCGACGACGAGATCGTCTTTCGCACGGCCGAGTCGGTCTACCGCGAAGGCAGCTTCGCCATCGAGGCGATGGACCGGCGCACGGGCGAGCGCAAGGACCGGCCCGATGGGAGTTTTGGCGTCGCCCCGGGCCGCGACGGCCAGACCTATGGATTTTTTGGCTACGCGCTGCCGGTGATCACGGCGCCGGCCGTCGCGCTGGGCGACCGCTGGGTCGAGACCCATCCCGACTGGCGCCACGCCATCCGCGGCGACATCTTCGCCTTTTACGATCGTAGCGTGCGCGGCGACCTGCGGCGCATGGCCGTGACCTTGGCCAACGTCCCGATCTCGGCGCTGGCCATCGTCTGTTTTGGCCTGTGGCTCTCGGCCTTGGGCTTCGCCTTGCGCACCGCCGTCTTCACCAGCTTGGCCTTTGGCCTCGGCACTTGTTTTTGGGCCTACACGAGCACCTATTTGTCGGAGCCCTTGTCGACCCTGATGCTGTGCGCGGCCGCCTGGCAGATCCGCGAGTGGCACCTGGCGCGCGCGCAAGGTGAGACCGGCACGCGGCCTTTGGCCATCGCCGCGAGCTTGGTCGGCTGGTCCGTGCACGCGCACCTGCTCAACTTGTTCGCGGCGCCTTGCTTGATGGCCTACGCGCTGTGGCCCAGCTTGGCCGGCGGCCGATGGCGCGAAGAAAAGCGTGCCTGGACCATCGCCTTGGCTCTGGGCGCACTCGGCTTTGTGGCCTTGGGTCTGCTCAACGCCTGGCGCTTTGGCAGCCCCTTCGAGTCGGGTCGCTACGATCACTACGGCGTGTGGACCTGGCCCTTCGAGGCGCTCGGCGCCTTCACCTTGGGCCCGGGGCGCAGCATCTTCGTGTTCGCGCCGCCGATCGGGCTGGGGCTCATTTGGGGCCGCGAACTCTGGCGCCGCATGCCGCTCGAGGCCAAGCTCGCCGTGGCCTTGTTGCTGACCCGCGCGCTCTTCGTGGCGACGCGCAGCGATTGGCACGGCGGCTGGGGCTTGGGCCCGCGCTACTTGCTGCCGGTGCTGCCCTTCGCCTTGCTGCCTTTGGCCTGGGCCTTCGAGCACGCCGAGCGCACACGCCGACGGATCTTGGTCTCGGCCACCCTCGTGTTCGGTCTCGTCTCGGCCTACATGGCCTACCACTCGATCTTCGAGCATATGTTCATGCTCGCCAACGCCCACGGTCGCGCGCACTACTACGGCGTCTCGCACTGGTCGCCCTCGGCCACGCCCTTGGCCGGCTTTTGGCGGATCGACGCGCCGATGCGGCGGCTACTTCTCGAGCAGGGGCCCGGCGCCGCGCTGGGGGCCGCCCGTGTCGACGCCCTGAGCTTTGGCGCCCTGCGCTTGGGCCTGGTGCTCAAAGACTGGACCTTGTTCATCTGGATGCTCGCCCTGGGCCTGAGCGGCCTGTGGGCGGGGGGGCGCCTGGGGTGGAGCTTGCGCCGCGAAGCGTCCGCCCCCCTTGCGTCTGCGGCCGAATCGTAGACACTGCCGCCCATGGCCAAACAGGGCGCCAAAAAGGGCGAAGAGCGCGGCGGCAAGATCAGCACGCGCGAGCAGGACTACCCGCAGTGGTACCAGGACGTGGTGCGTGAAGGCGGCCTGGCCGAGCCGGCCAAGGTGGTCAAGGGCTGCATGGTCATCCGCCCCCACGGCTACGCGGTGTGGGAGAAGATCCAGCGCGACCTCGACGCCCGCTTCAAGGCCACCGGCCATCAAAACGCCTACTTCCCGCTTTTGGTGCCGCAGTCCTTCATCACCAAAGAGGCCGAGCACGTCGAGGGCTTTGCCCCCGAACTGGCCGTGGTCACCCACGCCGGCGGCGCCGAGCTCGAAGAGCCCTACGTGATCCGTCCGACCTCGGAGACGATCATCGGGCACTTCTTCGGCAAGTGGATCACCAGTCACCGCGACCTGCCCATGCTGATCAACCAGTGGGCAAACGTGATGCGCTGGGAGCTGCGCACCCGCATGTTCCTGCGCACCACCGAGTTCTTGTGGCAAGAGGGCCACACCGCCCACGCCAACCACGAGGAGTCCCTCGAAGAGGTCATCCGCATGCTCCACGTCTACGGCGACTTCGTCGAAGAGGTGCTGGCCATGCCCGTGGTCCGCGGCATCAAGACCCAAAGCGAGAAGTTCGCGGGCGCCCTCGAGAGCTACTGCATCGAGGCCTTCATGCAAGACGGCAAGGCCCTGCAAGCGGGCACGAGCCACGACCTGGGCCAGAACTTCGGCAAGGCCTTCGACGTGAAGTTCCAAAACGACGCGGGCGAGCTCGAGTACGTGTGGCAGACCAGCTGGGGCGTGAGCACCCGCTTGATCGGTGGCCTGATCATGACCCACTCGGACGACGACGGCTTGGTGTTGCCGCCCCGCGTCGCGCCGATCCACGTGGTCATCGTCCCCATCTTTCGCCGCGACGACGAGAAGGCCCGGGTGCTCGAAGCCGCCACGATCCTCAAGGACGCGCTCGAGACCATCGACTTGGGCCACGAGCGCGCGGCCTACCGCGACTTCGTGCGGGTGGAGATCGACGACCGCGACATGCGTCCGGGCGCGAAGTACTACGAGTGGGAGCGCAAGGGCGTGCCCATGCGCATCGAGCTCGGGCCCCGCGACCTCGACAAGGGCCAAGTCTGCGTGAAGATGCGGGTGCCGACCGCGGCCGGCGAGGGCAAGGAATTCCTCGACGAGAAGGCCTTCTTGGACGGCTTTCGCGAGCGCCTGCTGACCTACCAAGCGGAGCTGCTTCGCATGGCGCGTGAGCGCGTGGCCGCAGCCCAAGTCACCTTGGACAGCTGGGAAGAGTTCGAAACGACCTTCGCGGGCGACAACTCGACCTTCGCGTGGTGTCACTGGGACGGGACGGCCGAGACCGAGGCGAAGATCAAAGAGCTCACCAAGGTCACGATCCGCTGCATCCCCCTCGAGGGCCAAGGCCCCGCGCCCGAGCCGGGCAAGTGCATCTTGACGGGCAATCCCTCCAAGCAGCGCGTGTTGATGGCGAAGGCCTACTGATGTTCGAGGAGGGCAGCGGCGACCCGGTCTTGGACCGCGCCATCGAGCGAGCGCAAAAGGCCCTCGCCAAGGCGAAGCGCCGCTGGCCCGGCGAAAGCGGCGACGAAGACGAAGACGAAGCCGCCGACGACGCCGCCATCGCCGGCCGCGACGCCCTCACCCGCCTCCAAAGCGGCGCCTGGGACGAAGCCGAAGCCCTCGCCCAGTCCGCCGTCGAGCTCGACGAGAGCTGGCGCGACGGCGAGAGCTGGCGCGAGTTCGCGATCTTGGTCGAAGAAGCGGCCGCGATCGGCCGCGCGCGGCCGGGCTGAGAAAGTCGGGAACGTTTCAGACGCCGGCCCCGGCTACGAAGCATGCGCCGCTTCTCGCCTCGCCACCGCCGTCGTCTCGGCCTCGCAACGACCTTGCTACTTGGAGCCGCCTGCACCGTCGTAGTAAGCGGCATCACGGCCCTCAACTCCTGGTGGTCGCCCTACCAGCCCATCGATCCCCAAGCCGGCACGCCGCGAGACTTCGCCGTCCACGAGACGGCGACCGAGGGCTGGGCGGCCGCCATCATCGAGGGGGATCAGGGGATCTGGACCTACCTCGAGTGCTTCGACAACCTCGGGCAGCGTAAGGGATCCCTGAAGTTCAAGGCGCCCTTCGAGTTTGGCCACCTCGATGGCCTGCCCGACGCGCCCGGGGCGTGGTTCTCCGTCGGCTGGCGCCCCGACCCCGCGAGTGCGGATTGGACCGCCGCCTGGCTGGCCCGGGTCGACGAGAACTGTGTGCTGCAAGCTTCGGTCGCCGTGCCGGTCACTTGGGGTGGTTCGACCTTGGGGCAAGCGACGGGGCTCGCCGTGACCAGCGACGGTCGCATCGGCACCAGCTGGCTTCGCATCACCAGCCTCCCGCCGCACTCCCAAGCTGGGCTCGTCGTCTACGACCCCGCCACGGGGCAGTGGGACGGCAACCTCGACGTGGGCCACGCCTCGACCCCGAACGGTACCAACCAACCGATCTTGCGCCACGACGGCGCGCGCGCGGCCTTCGCCATCGCCTTTGGCAACGACATCACCGAGCTCGACGACACCACGCTCGAAGAGAACGAGCAGCGGATCTTGGACACGCCCCTGCTCAACGGACAACCGGTCCCCCTGACGACCTGGGATGTCTACGGCGGCTACACGCAGGCCATGTTCATCGGCACGGGTTCGATACCCGTGTCTTTCATCAAGGTCTTCGACCCCACGGGGAGCGACGTCAAAACCCTCGGCCTGCCTCTCGGCGAGTTCGGGCAGCTGCGGGGTGCACGGGAGGCCACGGGACCGTCCAACGACATGAAGATCCGCAGCTGGGTCGCCGACGGTCTTCAAAGCGGAAGCGGTTTCGCCATCGACAGCTACGAGACCCAGTTCTCCTTGAATTAGCCCCCTCAGCTCACCACCGCGAGCCCGGCGAAGACCACCGCGAGCCCGGCGAGTCCGCGCACTTCCCACGTGGGAGGCCGACCCGGAGCCCCGGGGGCCGCGACCACTCCCATGGCGCACAAGGTCGCGCCGAAGACCCACTCTTCGCGCATGAGGACCAGCCCCAGCACGAACACGAGCAGCGAGACGGCCGCGGCGCGGTGTCGAGGCGCGCGGAGGTAGACGCACGCGAGCCAAGCTTCGAAGGCCAAGACGAAGGCCGAGAACGCGAAGGCCCACGTGCCCAAATTCGCCAACGGAAAGGGCAGGTCCACCCGAGCCCCCGGCTCGGCTGCCACCGCGAACTCCAGCACACGCTGCTCGTTGGCGTGTACGGCCTGCGACCAGGCCTCGAGGCCCAGCGCATCGAGCCCTTCGAGCAAGGGACCACCGAGGCCGCCGGTCGAAAGCAGGTAGGCAAAGTAGTCGCCCGAGACGAAGACGGGAGACACCAGCTTTTGGGCGGTAGCGACCGCCATCAACGTACCCAGCAAGGCGGCCGCCATCCGAGGCGAGGTCCGGGCGTCGTCATCGACCGCAACGCCGAGCGCAAAGAGGGTCAAGACGAAGTGGTGGTTCGCCAGCTCATCCCAGGCCAGCGCGGCCACCACGGCCAAGGCCAGCGCGGCGAGAGCAGCCGACGCGCGCGTCCACGCCCAAGGTCGCCAAGCACCAACGACGGAGGCCAGCGCACAGGCCACGACCACCACACGAACTCCCCCCGGCAAGGCGGCTGTGCTCAGGGCATAGGCGGTAAGGGCCACCGCAAGGGCCAAAGACACCCGCACCCGATCCCAGCTCGGCTCACTCCTCGACATGGACCACCTCGGTGCGACGGCGCATGAGCTCGCCTTCGTGCCAATCCCAGACCCACAGCTCCAACGCGAAGGGGGTCGCCACCTGGTCGGCGACGGCGCCGTCGGCGATGACCGAGAGGCTCGCCTCGCTAGGCAGGCGAATGGCGTCGAAACTCGACGTCCGCATCGAAGCCAACGCGGCGTCACCAACGTACTCGGTCTCGGGGTCGCGCTTGGGTCCGCGCAGTCGTAGCCAAAGCTCACGCTCTTGATAGTGGAACTCGCTGTACATCCCCATGCCGCCGCCCTTCCATGCGCTCAGGCCTTGGGCCTCGACGCGAAGGCGCTGGACCACGGCCAAGCCCAACAGCCCGAGGGCCGGAAGCCACACGCGCCAACGCTTCATGGACTCTCCTCGGGCCACCGCCATTCGAGGCCGACGCGACGCGGCATCTGATCGGGGCTCAGACGGTGATGCGCAGGGGCGTCGGCCGCCGCCGCGCGTAGACTCGCGGCCCGCTTCGCGCAGCCATGCCAGATGCCGAGGCCGAGCAAGACGACGACCCACGCGAAGCCGCGCAGGGCCGGAGCCAGGCGCGGCCGAGTCGGGTCGGGTCGGTCGGTCACGCGGGCCTCAACGCAGCGGCCGGCTCCAGGGTTCGTGGCCAACGCACGGATCCCCTGGGTTTTCGACCTAGGGCGGCTGAGGCAAAAGCGACGGTGGCGGCACGCGCCGGCCAGGCCGCCACGCCATTGCTGCTATCCTGGGGTCATGCTGGCCACCGCGATCGTCTCGAGTGCCCTGTTCTTCGCACCCCCGGCCGACGCTCCGGCCGCGCCGCCCGCGAAGGCCCAGCCCGAGACCATGCAGGTCGCACCGATGGAGGCCCCGCGCTCCGACCGCGTGCGCGCCGGCGACCGACGCGTACTTCCCCGTGCGGCCCATCGCGCCCAACAGCATCGCTCGATCCCCGATCCCTTTCGCGGGCAAAGCCGCGGCTTTTCGGGGCAGTACAACCGCAACGCCGTCTTTGGCGATCCCTTTGCCTCGTCGGCCGCACGTCACCGACCCAACGAGCCCGACCCCGTGCACGCGCAATTCAACGACACCCCGCAACGCTGGCCCTGGGTCCGTCGCGCTTGGGTCGCCCCCGCGTGGGGCTACGGCTACGGCGGCTACGGCCTCGGCTGGGGTGCCGGCTATGGGGTCTACCCCGGCTACGGCTGGTCGCCCGGATGGCGCTACCCCGGAGCCGGAGTGTGGGCCGGCGCTGCGGGCTTCGGCCTGGGCATCGGACTCGGTGCCTTGATCTGGTAGCCCCGTCTCCGATCCGCTCGATCAGTTGCACGGGTCGTCGCAGCTGGCCGACCCCTCGGGCGTGCAAAAGCCCCCGTCGCAGGTGATGCATGTGCCTTGGGCGGACTGCGGCTGGTAGGTGTTCTCGGGACACAGATCGCAGCTCGTCGACTCCGTGACCTCCGCGAAGCTCCCCGGCGCACAAGCCGTGCATGCCCAAGCGCCCGGGCTCCCCGAGGCGTAGCCGATGGCGCAGGGCGTACAGCTGGTGCTTCCCACCACGTCCGCGAAGCTCCCGGCCGCACAAAGGGTGCAGGTCGCCGTGCCCGTTCCAGACGTAAAAGATCCCAGGGGACACGGCGCGCAGTCTTCCGCACCGACCTGCCCCGCCGTGTGCTGACCCTCGGGACAGGGTGTGCAGCTGGTGGCGCCGGTGTTCGGCGCATAGGAGCCGGCCCCGCAAGGCGTGCACTGGGTGACGGCCCCGCCGAGGCTGAAGCTCCCTGACGGACACGGAAGGCAGCTTCCGGAGTCGTTGTAGAAGCCACCGCCGCACAGAGTTCCGTCGCCGTCTCCGTCTCCGTCGCCATCGCCATCTCCATCTCCATCTCCATCGCCATCTCCATCGCCATCTCCATCTCCGTCGCCATCTCCGTCGCCATCTCCATCGCCGTCGCCATCGCCATCGCCGTCTCCGTCTCCGTCTCCATCGCCATCTCCGTCGCCATCGCCATCTCCGTCTCCGTCTCCATCGCCATCTCCGTCGCCATCGCCGTCTCCGTCGCCATCGCCGTCACCGTCGCCATCTCCGTCGCCATCGCCGTCACCGTCGCCATCTCCATCGCCATCGCCATCTCCATCTCCGTCGCCATCTCCGTCGCCGTCTCCATCGCCGTCTCCCGAAGTCGAGCTTGCCTCCTCCTCCCCGCTGCTCTCCCCCATCGACTCGGAGCTGGTCTCTTCGTCGCCCGGCATCACGCACAGGGCGTCGATGCACTGAAGTCCGGCATCACAGCCGCCTCCGTCCAAGCACTCGCACCCTCGCGAGCCGCGCTCACACTCTTCGGTGAACTCCCCGCGACAAGCCGCCCCGGCCAAGCCGAGCAGGGTTCCGAGGGCGAGCCATCCAAAGCGCATGCGCATGGGGCACAGACTAGCCCACAGACCCCGTGCCGAGAACCGGTGCGCGATCGCGGAATTCAATCCAGATTCCGGCCGAGGCGGTCGAGACGCTCCAAAATCGCCTCCGCGTCCGCCCACGTCACGGCGGGGTTGATGAAGAGCATGCGCCAGCCGTTGGGGCCGTCGTTGACCGGCTGGTAACCGATGAGCGCCTGCCCTTCGTCTTGCATGCGGGCCTTGATCCGCGGGGCCAAGGCGTGCAGCCGTGCGTGATCCTCGGGCCCGAGCGAGCGCCCGCGCAGGTCGGGGGGCAGCCACCAAAAGCAGACGTGGCCAAAGCTGCGCGGACAGACCAAGGCGAATCGCGGGTCCTCGAGCACCCGCTGCTCGAAGCGCGACGCCAGGTCCACGCCGTGTTCGACCCGTCGCCCCAGCGCCGCGATGCCGCGCGCGGCGATCGTGAACCAGGCCTTGAGCGCGTCGTTGCGGCGCGCGCAGCCAAAGCCGAGGTCACCGAGGTCCAAGCCCGCGTGCTTCTTGTCGGCCTGAAACAGGTAGTCGGCGCGCGTGGAGAAGGTCGTCCGCAGCTCCCTGGGCTGGCGCACGAGCAGCGCCGAGCACTGCTGCGTGACGCCCGAGAGCTTGTGCAGGTTCCACGTCACCGAGTCGACGGCCTCGACCCCCGCGAGCCGGTGACGCTCGCGTCGACTGAAGAGCACGGCGGCACCGACCGCCCCGTCGACGTGCAGCCAAGGCCGAGTCTCGGAGGGCTTGGACGCGAGCATGGCCACGATCTCCGCCACTGGATCGAAGGCCCCTTGCACGGTCGTCCCGGCCGTGAGGTTGATGAAGAAGGGTCGGCGGCCGGCGGCACGCAGTCTCACCAGGCTTTCGGCCAGCGCGTCCGGCCGCATCGCACCACCTTCGTCGCAGTCGACCGAGACCACGCCGCGACGACCCAGGCCCAACAAGCGGGCCGCCTTGTCGATCGAGTAGTGCGCACGCTTCGAGGTCAGGGCGACCAGATCGGGCCCGCCCCGGCTGCCGCGCTCGAGCAGTTCCGGGTCGGCGCGCACCCGGGCCAGCTGCATCGCCGCGAGGTTCGAGGCCGAGCCACCCGGGAAGAACAAGCCCGCCGGGTCCGGAGCGTCGAGGGCCGGTCGCGGCCAGCCAATCTGGGCGGCCAGCGTCGCCAGCACCTCGCGCTCCATCAAGGTGAACACGGGAGCGGCCTCGTAGGTCGCACTCGTCGTATTGAGCACGGCACCGAGGGCATCGGCCAACACGGCTACCGGATCCGCGCCCGCAAAGTTCTGGTTCACGAAACCGGGGTGGTCGGTGTGCACCGACAGCTCGACCGTCAGCTCCAAGGCGGCGCGCAGCTGATCCAGGGAGTGGGCGCCCTCCCCGAGCGGGAGCCCACCGGCCGCCTCGGCGAAGCGCGCGGCCAAGTCGACGGGGTCCGTGTGGACCACCACCGGGCGATCTCGATCCCCCATGTGATCGAAGGCCGCGTCGAATACCCGGCGCAATGCCGTCAGATCGAGGGTCTCCAGGGCAGGAGAAGGCACGGGATCCGACGCGGACACGCGCGGAGTATAGCCGTGCAGGCCGCACGCCGGGCCGCGCAGGGCGCGTCGCGGCTCAGCTCGGGCGCGCGTGACCTCGACCCTGGATCTTCGTGCTGCCTTGGGCATCATGCGGGCGATGTCCGACGCCCTCGCGCACCGCTCCACCATCGAGTCCGCCTACGACGATCGCAGCTTGCTCGAAAAGCC
>JAUIJR010000167.1 GCA_030431075.1 Polyangia bacterium
GGCCGAGGCCTTGCGTGCGCGTGGGGCCGAAGCTCGCTTCGTGCCCTGGCAAGATCCCCAGGTCGACTGGAGCGAGTTCAGCCACGTGCTCTTGCGCAGCACCTGGGACTATCACCTCAAAAGCGAGGCCTTTGCGACTTGGATCGACGAGGTCGCCGCCAAGACCCGCTTGATCAACCCGGCCCCCGTGGTGCACTGGAATCGCGACAAGAGCTACCTGCGAGCGCTCGAGTCCCGTGGCGTCCCGGTGGTGCCGACGACCTGGATCGACCCCGAGCTACCGGCGGCCGCCTTCGATGATGCCTTGCGCAAGCTGGAAGTCGAGCGCGCCTTTCTCAAGCCCGTGGTCGGAGCGAACGCCGACGGCACCTTGCGCTTCGAGACCGACGAAGCGGGCCGGGCCGAAGCCTTCACCCACTTTCGGCGCTACGCGGGCGGGCGCCCCATGATGTTGCAGCCCTACCTCCAAAGCGTCGAGAGTTGGGGCGAGGTGAGCACCATTCACTTCGACGGGGTCTTCTCCCACGCCGTGCGCAAGCTGCCCCGCGCCGGCGACTACCGAGTCCAAGACGATCACGGGGCCAGCGACGCGGCCCACCGGGCCGAGCAGGCCGAGCTCGCCCTCGCCGTGCAGGCCCTGCGCGCGGTCCCCTGGCCCACCACCGTGGCCCGCGTGGACATGATGCGGGGACCCCACGGCGAACTGTGGATCGGCGAGCTCGAGCTGATCGAGCCCAGCTTGTTTTTTCGCCACGATGCGAGCGCGGCCGACCGACTCGCGGACGCGGTCCTTGCGCCACGGGACGACGCGAGGGATTAGGCCGGCCGAGACGCGGGGCGAGACGCGCTCGCACGGCCCGGCCTATACTCGGGCCATGCGAGCTGGCTTTGGATTAGGCTGTGGACTCGGCTGCGCCTTGAGCTTGGTGGCGGCGTGCGGGACGGCCGAAGGCGGCGATGACACCTTCACGACGGGCCTCACCTTTACCAGCGGTGACGCGACGAGCGACGACGACGCGAGCGGCGAGAGCGGAGAGTCGCAGGACTCCGGGAGCGAGACCCAAGGCGGCGACGGCGATGGCGATGGCGACGCGAGTTCGACCGACACCACCGGCGACGGCGACGGCGACGGCGACGGCGATGGCGACGGCGATGGCGACGGCGACGGCGACGGCGATGGCGATGGAGACGGCGACGGCGACGGCGACGGTGACGGCGATGGAGACGGCGATGGCGATGGTGATGGTGATGGCGCCTGCCTGCAGTGCAGCTTGAGCCTCGATTCGACCCAGTCGTCGACGCTGACGGCCTCGGGCGCCAACCTCTTTGGGACGGCCGAGCTTCAGGGCCAAACGATCTACGCGCTGGGCACCGCCGGCGCCGGCCGGGCCATCTACACGGCGGACACCAACTTGCTCAACGAGGAGATCACCGACTGCCCGCTGTGGGAATGGCTCGGCGATACACCCGTGGGCACCCTGCCCCGCGTCGCCGGCTTCGGCAAGAACGTCTGCTCCGGCCTCGGCAACTCGATGGGCAGCTACCCCGGCTACGTGCATTGGGGCTCAGCCTTGCCTTCGCAGTACGTCTCGAACCCCGCGGCCTTGCGCACCGACTTCGACGTGGTCATCTTCTGCGCGCTCGGAGGCCTCCCGAGTTCGCACGCCCAAACGCTGATCGATTTCGCCCAGACCCACGGCGGTGGCCTCTACCTCGCCAGCGAGTACTACAGCTGGGCCGATGACGCGGACATCGCGGCCATCAACAGCATCGCGGGGACCTGGGGCGTGAGCTTCCAGCCCACCAACCTCGACTGGGGGACGGCCACCGGGGACATCAGCTTCGCCTGCTTCCCCGTGCCCCAGTAGCCCACGCGAGCTCGCGGCCCATTGGCCGTCAGGCCCGCCCCGGGCCATGCTATTCGCACGCCCATGAGCGACGCCGGGACCGACGCGATCTTGTTGCCGGCCGATGAAGATCGGCAGCAGCTCATCGCGCGCATGGCCAAGCTGATCGAGCTGCACGGCTACCTGCGCTGGGTCAATGCGCCCCTGCTCTTGCCTACCGAGCTCTACTTTCCCGACCCTTGGCGCGGCGGCGAGGCGAGCGTACGTCGCGTGACGCGGCGACTGCTTCGCTACGCCGAGCTCGACGATCAGGGGCTCGAGATCGAGGTCTTCGAGGAACAAGGCGGCCGGCGCGACACGCCGACCGGAAAGCCGGTGATCCGTGGGGCGGCCGAGCTGCAGGTGTGGCCGCGCAAGGGGGGCGAGGCCCCCCGCTTTGGCGTCGAGGCGAGCGCGCTTCGCAACCCCCACTTCTTCGTCGCCAGCATGGCGCGCGCCGTCGCGTGGCGATGGCTCGAGGTGAACGGACACCATATCGACGAGGGCGCCGAGGCCCAACGCCTGGTCGACATCGCCACCCACTACTTGGGCTTCGGCGTGCTGAGCACCGACGCCGCCTTGCGCCACGGGGCCGAGAGCACGGGCGGCTTTTCATCCAAGCGCACGCAGACAAGGCTGGGCCTGCTCACCCCGCGTGGCATGGCCTTCTTGCTCGGCCTCCAGTGCAGCGTCCGCGGCCTCGGACGCGGTGAGCTGCGCAAGATCGAAAAGCACCTCCAAGCGAACCCCATCGCCTTCGTGCGCGAGGCCCACGCCTGGGCCCACGCCACCCCCGCGGCCCTCGAGCGCTTGGCCTTGCCGCCTCGCCAAGAGTGGCCCGCGCCGGCGCGCCTCGCCGACTTCACCGGCCCCTTGCCGGCGGACCAAGACGCAGTCGACGAGGCCGGCGACGAAGAGTCCCGCCTCGACGTCGACCGCGGCATCGAGGGCCTCAACGCGGGCAAGCCGGTCTTTCGCGTCGCCCGCAACATGACGGCGCGCTTCGCCAAGGCCTCGATGCTCTTCGTCTCTTTGGGCGCGGTGAGCTCGCGGGTCAGCGGCGGTCTCGAGATCGACATGGCGCACATCATGATCGCCGCCGCCGTGTTGCTGGGCTCGTCCTTTGCCTTTGGTCGCTTCTTTCGCGAGTCGCGCTGCTCCGAGCCCAAGTGCGCCAACCCGCTGACCCCCGAGGACACGATCTGCCCTTTGTGCCAAGGCCGCGTGATGGGGGTGATCGACGACCCCAAAAAGCGGCTCGCGGCCGAAGAGGCGCTCACCGAGTCCGAGCACGAGGCCCCGGCCAGCGCCCCCGCTGGCGAGAACGAAGCCGCATGAGCGCGGCCGGCGAGTTCGGCCTACACTCCTGCCCGTGAGCGCCACCGGCACCTTGCCCATTCGCTCCCCGAAGCCGGGACTCTTCGCGGGGCTGCGCGCCTCGCTGTCGGGGCTCACCTTGACCCTGCGGCGCGGGCCCGTGCGGCGCCTTTACGCCAAGCTCGTCGCCATCGTCACCTTGGTCGCCGTCGCCTTTCAGGCCGCGGGGATCTGGGCCGTCCTCAGCTTGTGGGGGCCCTCGGCCGAGCACGGCTGGTTCGCCAACTTCGGTCTGATCTTGGCGGACATCGTCGGGATCATCCTCGTCTTGCTGGCCGCGCCTTTGCTCGCGATCTTGTTGGTCTCGATCATCTTGCCGGTGCTGGCCGAGCGGGTGTTCTTGGCCGCCCTCGAGACCAAGCGCCCCGACCTGGCCGAGGGCTTACGCAAAGGTGAGGGCCTGAGCGTCGCGCACGCGGTCCAAAGCACCATCCGCCGCGCCTTGCGCCTGGCCCTCGGCACCGCGATCGCTTTCGCCGCGAGCTTGGTGCCGATCGCGGGCGTGATCTTGGGGCCGGCGATTCAGATCTGGGTGACCTCGCGCGCGCTGACCTGGGAGCTGTTGGATCCCTGGTTCGATCTGCAAAAGATCCCCTACCCTGCGCAGCGCGAGTTCATCGCCGCCCACAACCGCATGGCCGTCGGCTTTGGCGCACCCTACGTGTTGTTGATGGCCATCCCGGTGATCGGGCCCATGACCTTTGGGATCGCGCAATCCGGGGCCGGGCTACTGGTGGCCGATGCGCTCACGCCGCAAGCGAAGGGCTGAGCGGGCCCGGTTCGAATTCGAACCGACGTGAGCGTGCAAGTCGCTGCGCGCTTGTCCGTCGGGGCCCCTTGCGCTCAAATGCGCCATCGAAGCGCGACTTCACATGCAGGGTCAGGCCCTCGCGCTGGAGCTGCACGCTTTCCTGCGCGACGCGGATCGGATCTCGAGCCACGAGTTCTTCGAGGCGGCGAGAGTCCGGCTCGATGCCATGGCCCAAAGCGCGACCAGCTTCCTGCGCGCGGCCGAGGCCGCGGCGCACTCGGCCAACGACGCGCTCACCCAAAAGGTGGCGGCCTTGGGCGCCCTGCTCAGCCACGCCGAAGCCTACGAGCGCGAGCAGCTCGAGAGCCTGGTCTCCAAGCTGCGCGGTGGCTACGAGGAGCTGGCCGCGACCTTGCGCTCGGCCGCCGTCGAGGTGCCCCAGCTGCGCCCGGCCAACTACACGCGCAACCTCTTCCACGTCGGCTCGGCCATGTTCTCGGCCGGCCTCATCTTCGCCTGCCGCGAGCACACCTGGGTGCTGCTGCTGATCTCGGGCCTCTTCGCGGTGACCTGCTGGACCCTGGAGACCCTTCGGCGCACGCGCCCCGCGCTCAACGAGCGCCTGATGAAGCTCTTCCGCCACGTCTCGCACCCCCACGAGGCGCACCAGGTCAACTCCTCGACCTGGTACGCGACGGCCCTGGTCGGGCTCTCGCTGACCGGTCGCCCCTTGCTGATGCTGGTCGGCGTGTGCGTGCTGGGCTTCGCGGACCCCTTGGCCGCCATCGTGGGTCGCCGGCTCGGACGCGTGCAGCTGGTCAACGGACGCACCCTCGAAGGCACGAGCGCCTTCGTCGTGCTCGGCGGCGGCTTGAGCTTCGCCTTGCTCTACAGCCTGCGCAGCTTCATCGCGCCCGAACTGAGCACCAGCGCCTGGCTGGTCCTCGTCTTTGGTGGAGCCTTCACCGGCGCACTGGCCGAGCTGTTCAGCCGTCGCATCGACGACAACCTCTCGATCCCCTGGGCGAGCGCCCTGGGGGCTTGGCTCGCGCTGCTGTTGGTCGGCTGAGCCTCAGCAAGTCGGACAGCTGCAGGCGATGCCGTCGCTGGTCTCGTTGCAGCTGGTCAACTCGCCGGTGCAGTAGTCGTCGCCCGCGCAGGCGCAGTCCGCGGTGCCGTCGCAGTCGGCGGGCACGGGCAAGCAGCGCGTGGCCCCGTTGGTCGTGACTTCTTCGACGCAGATCTCGTGGTCGAGACACATGCTGCAGTCCGAGACGACGTCGCAGCCGAGTTCGGGGACGCACTCTTGCGTGTAGCAGTGGTTGGCGGTCTCGGGGACCTCGCCCGCACTGCAAAAGGGCGGAACCCCCGTGCAAAAGGGAGGCTCTTCCTCGCAGCTCAGCCGCTTGACGGTGCAAGTCCCGGCCACGCAGGCAGCCTCGGTGATCTCCAAGGGAGTGCACTGATCGATGATGCAGGTGATCGGGCAAGCCGGAATGTCGTCCCCCACCGGCAACCCCGCGCAGCCGCAGCAGTCGTTTTGCAGCTTGCAGTCGTCGTCCGTCACACAGGGAGCCGCGCCGTCTCCGTCTCCGTCTCCGTCGCCATCTCCGTCGCCATCGCCATCTCCATCTCCATCTCCATCGCCGTCGCCATCCCCATCGCCGTCTCCATCTCCATCTCCGTCTCCATCGCCGTCGCCATCCCCGTCTCCATCGCCATCCCCGTCTCCATCGCCATCGCCGTCTCCGTCTCCGTCTCCCTCTTCCGTGCTCGTACTCGTGCTCTCGGACGAGGTCGATCCGGCCTCCGAGCTACTGGCGCTCTCGCTGCTCTCGGCCTCGTCCGAGCCCCCATCGTCACCGCAGGCCATCATCGAGCCGGGGGCCATGCTCAGCCCGAGCACCAAGATCAATCGAGTCGCGCGCATGCACGGATCCTAGCCGACCCGCGGTGGCCCCCCAAGCGGTGGCATGCGGTCGTGCACGTCGGCAACCGTACGCAGATTTCGACGGGACCCCCTAGCAGGCCGAGCAACCGCAGGTGATGCCGTCGTCGCTGTCGGAGCAGACGTCGAACATGCCGGTGCAGTAGTCGTCGGCCGCACACTCGCAGTTGGGTGCGCCCTCGCAATCGGCCGGGATGGGGACGCAGCGGTACCAGGGGCCGCCGGGCGCGTTGAGAGACTCTTGGACGCAGACCTCGCGCTCCGAGCAGGCGGCGCAGCGGCTCACGACGTTGCAGACCTCTTCGAGGACGCACTGCCCCGTCCAGCAGCCGCCTTCGATGCTCGGCTTGGTGCCGCCCTCACACGGCGGCGGCGGCGTGTCGCACTGCACGCGGCGCTCGTCGCAGTCGAGCTTCTCGATCGTGCACTTGCCGGCGATGCACACCGCGTTCTCGACCCCGTAGGAGTCGCACCAGGGGATCAGGCAGTCGTTGTCGCACGCGGGCACTTCGAAGCCCTCCGGGTGCCCCACGCAGCCGCAGCAGTCGTTTTGCAAGAAGCAGTCGGCGTCGACCTGACACTCGGCTGCACCGTCGCCATCTCCGTCGCCGTCACCATCGCCATCCCCGTCGCCGGAGGTCGTGCTGGAGCTCGAGCCCTCCGAGCCCGACTCGCCGCTGCCGCTGCCGCTGCCGGCCTCGCCGCTGCCGCTGCTGCTCGCGCTCTCGGAGCTCTCCCCCTCTTCGTCGCCCCCGCCGCTCTTGCAAGCGCCGTAGCTCGTCGCCAGCAGCCCGATACACAAGATTCGAGATAGATAAGTCATGTCGGCAGCATAGACGATGTGCGCCGCGAGTCCCAAAACGGCCCCCGGGCCGCGGGTTGCCCGAGATACCTTCAGGCCATGCGCAACGCTGCCCTAGCCGCCTTGGGGGCCTGCCTCGTACTGACGGCCTGCACGAAGACCTCCGACGCACCGAGCTCAGATTCGGGCGCCGCGCCGGCCACCGGCCCCGACACCACGCCCGAGCCGAAGCCGAGCGAGCCCGACGCACCGAAGTCCGGGGAGCTCGCGCCGGCCGAGTCGCGCTTCGGTCCCGTCGAGGTGCTCGGCGACGCGCCGGCTTGTCCCCCTTTGCCGCCGACGGCCCAAGACAGCTCGCCCGAGGCCTTGGCGCTCGCGCAGCACCTGCGTCGACTCGCCTGTGAGCCGCAACTGCACGCGATGAGCACCAAGGACCTGCACGCCGAGCTCAATCCGGCGGTGGGCGTCGAGTTCGTCGTCGCCCGCGGATCCGTTCGCGTCGAGGCCGAGACCTGGCCCAGCGCGGGCGAGCTCGCCAAGGCCCTCGGCGTCGTCGAGCCCATCGCGCGCGTCGAGTGGCAGGCCTATCACGACAGCTGGTACCTGGGCGACGCGACCCGCCAAGACAGCTTGGGGCACTTCAGCCCCGGCCGGATCATACTCACCTTGGATCTCGACGCCGAAGAAGACGAGCCCCCCGGGAGCACGCGGCCCTTGCCGGCCGACGCGAGCTTGCGAGGTCTGGCCATGGTCGGCATGCCCGAGTCCGTGGTGCGCTACGGCGAGGACCCCGAGGGCATGAAAGAGCTGGTCGCGGCCCTCGACTGGTTGGTCGCCCACCCGGAGACCCTGGCCCTCGAGCCGAACGAAGCCGCGATCGCCTTGCACTTCGACGGGGAGCGCTGGCGAGTCGCGCGGGTCTCGAGTCACTCGGGCGACGCGGTGCGCCGAGGGATCTCGATCGATCCGCAGCGTACCCGCATCCCCGCGCCCGAGCTGGCCAAGGCCTTGGGTCTCGAGGGTGCCCGCGCGCTCAACGTGAACCGGGAGCACGACGTCTGGAACCTCGAGCATGCAGGCACGACGCAGATCCATCGCGGCGGCCTCGTCCTCGAGTTCGACCTCGACATGCCCGAGAACGCCAACGGGGAGAGTGTCGGCCTCGAGGGCGTCGAGGTCGGCTTCATCAGCCTCTTGCCGACCAAGGAGTGAGGCTCAGCTCTCGCCGGCTTCGATCTCGATGCCGAAGGTCTTGGCCGCGGCCAAGACGAAGTCGCGCTCGGCCGAGCTCGTCTCGCCGTCGGCGTCGGCGATCTCGATCAGGTCTTCGATCACGGCGCGCTGGGCTTCGTCGCTCAGGCCTTCGGCCACCCGCTCGGCCGCCAGCACCACGCGACGCAAGCGGGTGTCGATGTCGGGCAACTGCGCGAACTCGACGGCCACGGTGGCCAGGACCTTGTCGGCGTAGCTGGGCGCGAGCTCGGGGACTTGGGCGCGCGCCCGCGTGACGATCGTCTCGGCCTCCCGCGGATCGAGGTCTCCATCGGTGAGCTTGGCGCAGGCCAAGTACAAGAGGAGAACGGCTTCGAAGGTGGCGAGCTCGGCGTCGGCGAGGTTGCTCATGGCGAGGGCGACCGGGAATCTGGCCGGTGACCTAGACCTTGTACAACACGTCCATGTAGCGGCGCAGCATCTCCCCGACCATGCCGCGCACGGGCACGGTGGCGGCCATGCCGTAGACCGGCGCCGCCCCCTCTTCGCCCCCAGGGCTCGCACGCACCTCGGCCACCGACTCCCGCAGATCTTCGACGAAGCGCTCGGCCACGCCCTTTTCGGTGTGGCGCAAGGTCACGCAGATGTGCACGCAAGAGGGTTTGTGCAGGCCGTTGAGGGACCAGCCGCGCTCGGTCATCAGCGCCATCACGCGGTAGATGTCGACCTGCGGGTCCTTGGCCCCAAAGGCGATCACCCACAGGGGGTCGCCGAGGATCTCGAGCTCGGGGATCTCGGCAATGCCCGCTTTGATCTGCGTCGCGGCTTCGAGGATCTTCTTCGCGCCGCTGCGGTAGCCCTCGGCGCCGATGCTCACCATCGAGGCCCAGCACGCGGCACTCAGGGCACCCGGTCGGCTGCCGGCCAAGGTCGGCGAGAAGTAGAGCCCGCCCGGCCAGTCGGCGATGGTGAAGAACTGGTGATGGCGCAGGTCTTGGCCGCGGTACATGACCACCGAGGTGCCCTTGGCCGCGTAGCCGTACTTGTGCGTGTCGGCCGACATCGAGGTCACGCCCGGCAAGCGAAAGTCGAAGGCCGGCACCGGGTAGCCCAAGTCGCGGGCCCAAGGCAGCATGAAGCCGCCGAGACATCCGTCGACGTGGCAGCCGATCCCGCGACGACGCGCGTACTCGGACAGCTCTTCGATGGGGTCCACGATACCGTGCGGAAAGGCCGGGGCCGAGCCCACGACGACGACCGTGTTCTTGTCGATGAGCTTTTTGGCCGCGCGCGCGTCGGCCCGGTAGGCGTCGGTGATCGGCACGCGTTTTTGCTCGATGCCGAAGTATTGGGCCGCCTTGTCGAAGGCGGCGTGGGCCGTGGTGGGCACGACCATGTTGGGCGAGGTGATGCCCTTTTGGGCGCGGCCCCAGTCCCGGTAGGTTTTCATGGCCAACAAGATCGACTCGGTCCCGCCCGAGGTCACCGTGCCCACGACCTCGCCGGGGAAGGCCTTGTTGGCCGCCGGGTCGGCGTTGGCGACCTCGGCCCCGAGCATGTTCGCGGTCATCGAGACGATCTCGGACTCGAACTTCATCGCGCTCGGCCAGATGTCGACGTGCAGAGGGTTCGACTGCGAGTTGATCGCGTAGACCTCGTTGAGGAAGTCGATGTGCCCCTCATCGCCGTGGTAGACGGCGCCCGAGACGTAGCCGTCTTTCCACTTGTCGGTCTCGCGCTCGGAGAAGGTGCGCATCTCGTCGAGGATCTCTTGGCGGGCGCGCCCCTTTTCGGGCATGCGGGCGAAGGTCTCGAACTCGCCTTTGTAGGGCTTGGCCTCCTCCTCCATGCCGTCGAGCATCCCCTCGAACTCCTTGTCGACGATCCGACGCACGAGCGGGATCCGCTTGAGGCGCTCGTAGACGAAACCGGCGACGCGAGGGTCGACGCGACCGAGGGGACCATCGATGATCTTCTTGATGTCCATGGGGATGCCCTTGTTCTTTTGGCCCTGACGAGCCTGGCCGCAAGCTGCCCTGCCCCGCTCAGGGGTTCAAGCGCCGCCAGGCGACCTTGTTGCGCTTATACAAATCTGTGAACTCCCTAAAGAGTTCCTCGTACACGGCGCGGTTTTCGGGGCGCGGCTCGTAGCGGCGCTCGACGCGAACCCCTGCGCCAAAGCGCTCGAAATCGAGATGGCCCAGGCCCACCAGGGCCAACGCGGCGGCTCCGCGGGCCCCCGCCTCGAGGGGCGCGGACATCTGCAGCATCGGCCGGCCGAGCACATCGGCGTAGATCTGGCACCAGGTCGCCGACTTCGCGCCGCCGCCGATGATCCGCAGGGCCTCGAAGCGGCGCTTGCAGAACTTCTCGACGCCGCGCAGCAACCAGCGCGAGTTGAGGGCCACGCCTTCGAGCACCGAGCGCACCATGTCGGCGCGCGAGCTCGAGAGCGAGGCGTTGAACCAGCCGCCACGCACGTGGTGGTCTTCGATGGGCGTGCGCTCACCGACCAACCAGGGACAAAAGATGAGCTTGCCGCTGCCGGGGGCCGCCGTCTCGGCCAGCGCGTCGAAGCGCGCGTACACGTCCTCGGGCGCGGGCGGAGTACCGAGCGCATCCTCCGGATAAAAGACGCGGTCGCGCAGCCAGTTGAGGCACGAGCCGGCCGCCTCTTGCTCGTTGAGCACCAAGTAGCGCCCGGGGATGGCCGAGGGCAGCGAGGCCATGTTGTTGAGCAGGTCCGTCTTTTTGAAGGGGACGTG
>JAUIJR010000690.1 GCA_030431075.1 Polyangia bacterium
CTCGCGGGACTCGCTCGCGTCGTTTTCGTCCGACGCGCGCCAGACTTCGAGCTCGTAGGCGCCCGGCGCGAGCGCGTCGAAGCGGTGCACCACGCGTCCGCCTGCGTCCGAGCTCCACTCACCTTCGAGTGGCGTCGCGCCTTCGGCCTTGGGTGTGCCCTCGCCGAGCTCGCGCAGCCGGTAGCGCAAGTCGACATCGGCCTCGGGCCGGTAGGAGGGCGACAAGGTGCGCACCCGCGCTTCGATCGGCTCGTGGGGCGTGTAGGCCTCGCGGTCGGTCTCGACGCGTAGGCGCTCGGCCGCTTGGTCGCGCAGCACCCAGCGCACGATGCCCAGCCATAGCAAGTCGTAGGGGCGCGCGCCGTCGATCAAGGGGAGGTCGGGGGCGAAACCCAAGCGCCAGGTCGCGCCGGTGGCCAGCACCAAGGTGCGGCCGCGGCCGGGCTCGGCCACCGCGAGCAAGGGCGCGCCGCCCGGGCCTTCGAGCAAGGCGACGGCGCCGATCTGCTGGGTGCGCGGGCTCAAGGCGCTGCGGTTGAAGCTGTCGAGCGCGGGCAAGCCCTCCCAGCCGCGGCCCTGGCCCTCACCGATCCACGCCGTCATCGGGTGGCGACGGCCGGCTTCGGTCGGCTGCGGCACGAAGGGCGTGCGCTCGAGCGTGGTGCGCTCGCGCAGGTCCAAGGGCAGTAGGGACTCGAGGGCGCTGCGGGCGAAGTCGCCGCCGGCCAGCCCCATGTCGCCGCCGATCACCACCAAGCTGCCGCCTTCGTCGACATAGCGCGCGAGGTTGTCGAGGTAGTTGCCGTGGGTCAGCGCGTCGAAGTTGTGCAGGACGATGAGGTCGAAGCTGCCGAGCTGCTCGTGAAAGAGCTCTTGGGTGGGGAAGGCGATGAGGCTCATCGGCGCGCTGTCGTCCGAGCGCAGGGAGTCCTCTTCGTCCCGCAAGATGTAGTAGCTGAGCAGCTCGACGTTGGGGTCGCGGCGCAGCAAAGTTCGCAAGGCGCGGACATCCCAGTCGGGGCGACCGGCCACGTGCAGCACGCGGATCTTGTCGCGCAGGACCTTGAGCACGAAGGGACGCCGGTTGTTGCGCGTGGTCGCTTCGCCCTCGACGGGGGTGACGGCGATCTCGTAGACGAACTGCCCGGTCTGCTCGGGCGCGACCTCGAAGCGTACGCGTCGTTCGGTCTCGGCCCCGATGGCCACGCGTTGTCGGGCGACGGTCTCGCCGTCGCGCCGCAAGCTCAGCTCGATGCTCTCGCCTTCGAGGCCATGGGTGTAGAGCGTGGCTTCGAAGGTGGTGAGGTTCTCGACGAAGGCGAACTCGCCGGCGGCCACGGGTCCGACGCCCACGTCGCGGATGCCCTCGCGCGCCGTGAAGCGGGTGCTCACCGGCACGCCCAGGGCCTCGACCTGGCTCAAGAGCTGCTCGCGGGTGGCGTCGTCGGGCGCGACCCGTCCGTCCGAGAGCAACAAGACCCCGGCCAAGGGCGCGCTGCGTCGTTCGGCTTCGTCTTGCAAGGCGAGCAGGGCCCCGAGCAGGTCCGAGTGCGCGGCCTCGGGCTCCATCGTCCGCCAGGTCGCCTCGCCGAGCTGTTCGAGCGCGTCGCCGAACTGCAAGAGCTCCGGGCTCGCCCCGGCTGCACGCCAAGCCGCGCGGGCATCCTCGGCCTCGTCCCAGGCCCGTCGTGCACGCTCGATGCGACGCGGGCCTTCGCCCTTTTCGTCTTCGCTGACCTGCATCGAGGCCGAGGCGTCGACCAAGACGGCCAAGCGACGTTGCTGCGCCGTCGGATCGGGCACGCGGCCGGAGAGCTCACACACGGCGCTCGAGACCATCAGCAAGGCGAAGGTGCGTAGCGAGAACAATCCGAGCCAGGCGAGCTTGCGCTGAGGGCGACGGCGCCAGTGCGTGCGCAGCTCGAGCAGCGAGAAGACCAGGGCCGCGAGCAAGGCCGCGAGCACCGGCCAGCTCGGCGTGGCGCCGAAGTGCAAGCTCCAGTC
>JAUIJR010000168.1 GCA_030431075.1 Polyangia bacterium
CCGTGAAGTCCGAGGACCTCCCGCAGGCCGAGGGGCAAAAGGTGGCCTATCGCCGCCATCGCCTCGAGCGCAAAGGCGTGCCGGCGGTGGTCCCCGAGGGCGGCATGCCGGGCTGGACCGAGGTTCTCGAGCACCTGCACGTCTCCACCTATGGCGACTGGGACGCCGTCGCGCGCTGGTACTGGGGCTTGGTGCGCGAGCAGCTCGTGAGCGACGCCGCCATTCGTGAGGGCGTGCAAAAAGCGCTGGCCGAGCTCCCATCTGGGGCCGACCGCCGCGCCCAGGCCGACGCCATCTACCGTCACGTGATCCGCTCGACCCGCTACGTGGGTCTCGAGTTCGGCATCCACGGCTACAAGCCCTACAAGACCACCGAGGTCTATGAGCGTCGCTTCGGCGACTGCAAGGACAAGGCCTCGCTGCTCAAGGTGATGCTCGCCGAGATCGGCGTGAAGGCGCACCTCGTGTTGGTGCGCACCCGCGACCAGGGGCGCATCGAGGCCAAGCCGGCGTCCTTGTCCGCCTTCAACCACGCGATCGTCTACGTGCCCGAGTTCGATCTCTACCTCGACGGGACGGCCGAGTGGTCGGGCGCCGACGAGCTGCCCGGCGGCGATCAAGGCGCGAGTGTGCTGATCGTCGAAGACGGCAAGGGCGGGCGCTTCACGCAGATTCCCTTCAGTCGCCCGCAGGACAATCGCACCGAGATCCGCGAGACGGTCGTCTTGTCCAAGAGCGGGGAGGCGCAGCTGGGGCACCAGATGGAGCTGGTCGGCAGCGGCGCGAGCAGCTGGCGCGCCTCTTTCCAGGCCAAGGATGACCAGCGCGAGAAGCTCACCAAGCAGCTCGGTGCCCGCATCCCGGGCGCGCGGGTCACCGAGCATCGCTTTGTGGACATCGATGATCCTCTGGCGCCCGTGCAGCTGAGCTACGAGGCCGAGGTCCCGACCTGGTCCAAGCAAGCGAGCGCGGGCGCGGCCTTTCGCTTTCGCGTGACCGGTCGGGGCAGCGACTTGGCCCGGCGCTTCGCGCCTTTGGCCTCGCGTCGGCACGACCTCGAGCTGAGCGTGCCGACCCGAGAGACGCGGCGGGTCGAGTATCGACTGCCGCGCGGCTACGACTTTACCCGCGTGCCCGAGTCACGCCGCCTCGAGAACCCCTACGGCCGTTTCGAGCTCGAGGTCGAGCGCAAGGAGGGGGGAGCGGTCGTGCAGACCAGCTTCGAGCTGACGAAGCACCGGGTGCCGGCCGCGGACTATCCGGCCTTTCGGGAGTTCCTGCGCCAGGTGGACGCCGCGATGGAGCAAAGCTTCGAGTACGAGGTGGCGCAATGAAGTCCTCGCACACGAAGCTGGCCGCTCGACTCGCGCGTGTCGCCGCGTGCGTCCTGCTCGCGTCGACGGCGACGACCCTCGGGGCTTGTCGCACAAGCGCACCGGAGAGCCCGGCCGACGATGTCGAGGCCGAGATCGCGGCCTTGAGCGACTGGCTCGAGCGACACCCCGAAGACGACGACGCGCGACGCCGCCTGGCGCAGCTTCACTGGCTCTTCAAGGCCGACGGGGCCTCGGCCCGCCCGCACCTCGAAGCTCTGGCCAAGGGGGGCGACGCGCTCGCGCGGGCCGAGCTGACCTGGATGGCCTATGCGCGCTTCGACGAAGCTGGCGTCTGGACGCACGCGACGGCCTTGATCGAGGCGGCGACCCGGGCCAAGGCGGCCCAGCGGGGCCCAGAACTCGACACGCTGACTGCACTTTCGGCACGCTTGCTCGACGAGGTCTACGGCCAACACGAAGGCGACGCCGCTCGTTTTAGTGCCTGGTTCGACGCTCTCGACGCAACTCGAGTTCCCGCGGAGGCCTACGACGTCTTGGCCACCCGGCGCGCCCGCATCGCACGCAACGCCGGTCAGGACGACGCGCCATTTTTTGCGCGCCAGGGCTGCTTGACTGATTGGGCGGTAGGCCCGATCGAAGGCCACCTCGGCGAGCTCGACCTCGCGCGGGTGCCCGTGGACGCGCCTCTCGAAGTCGGGGGCATCGATCCGGTGCTCGTCGACTGCGGCGTCCGTCTGTGGAACCCGCAGCCGCACCCCGGGATCCGACGACTACGCACGGAGGTGACGGTTGAAGAGGGGCCCTTGGTGCTGCGCTCGAGCGGCGGGGAGGCCAGCCGACTCTATGTCGACGGCGTGCCCGTCTACCTCGGCGACCGCGTCGATCGTTGGCCGGCCCAACGCCCCGAGATCCGCGTCAGCGTGACGCCGGGTAAGCACAGCTTGGAGCTGCGGACCTTGGTGTCCGACGAGCAGGTCTGGGTGAGCTTGCGGGCGCGCGACGGTCGCGGCCGTCCATTGGTGGGCAAGGCCAGCGTGGCCGCGCCCACCCAAGCGGGCCCCAGCGCGTGGTCACAGGCAGGGCCCTTCGACCGCATCGACGAGGGCGCCAAGACTCCCTCGGCCTTCGCCGAGCCGGTCTACGCCCCCCTGCGAGAGATGCTGGCCCTCGACGATGCGCTCGCCGACGCCGACAGCGATCGGGCCGAAGCTGCGGCCCAACGCCTCGAGGCCTACGAGGGGCGGCCCCCCGAGGCCCACCTATTGCTGGCCGACTTTGAGAACATGGACCCCAGCCGCGCGCGCACCAGCTCGGCGGCGCGCGAGCGCAAGCACCTCGAGCGGGCCTTGGAGGCCGATCCCAAGGCCTGGCGTGCCCAGCTTCGCTGGACCCAACAGCTGCTCGGTCGTGGTGACGCAGCCGACGCCGTCGAACAGCTCGATCGACTCGCCGACGAGGGGCTCGCGGGCTTCGAGCTCGAGTTGCTGCGTTTTGCCGCCTTCCGCTCGCGTAGCAACGAGCTGATGGGGGACGCAGCCTTGGAGCGCGCCTTGGCGGACGCACCGGCACAGTGCGATGTGCTCAACCAAGCCCGCGAGGTGGCCGAAGAGCGCCGCGAGGTCGAAGCGGTCGACCGCCTCACCGCGGCGATGGCCCACTGCTCGGGCACCCTGGGACTTCGCGGGGCGCTCGCGTCACGCCGGGGGCGCCACGACGAGGCCAAGCAGGCCTACGCGACCCGAATTCAACGGGCGCCCGACGACCTGAGCGCGCACCGGCAGCTCGCCGAGATCGCGGTCACCCAACGCCAATGGGAACAGGCACAGACCCACCTGGAGGCCGTCCTTCACTGGGCCCCCTGGCGGGCGACCACCCGCATCGCCTTGGCCGACCTCATGGCTGAACGGGGCATGGTCGAGGCGGCCCGCGAGATGGTCACCGCCGCCCTCGAAAAGACACCGCACCTGTACCGCCTGTGGGAAGTGGCCGAGCATCTCGGGATCGACGACCCCGTCCGCGACTGGCGCGTCGAGGGCAGCGACTACATTCGCAACTACGACGCCTCCGACCCGATCTACGAGGGCGCGGCCCAAGTGCTCGTCCTCGACCGCGACGTCGCCTGGGTCTATCCGGACGGCAGCCAGCGTCACCTGATCCACCAGATCACCGAGCTACGCTCCAAGGCCTCTTTGGATGCGCACGGCGAGCTGGCGGTACCGGGCGGAGCCCAGATCTTGACCCTGCGGACCATCAAGCCGGATGGTCGCATCATCGAGCCCGAGTCCGTCGCCGGCAAAGAGGGCGTGAGCCTGCGAGAGCTGGAGCTCGGCGACCTCTTCGAGATCGAGTACGTGCTCGGCGGCCCGCCGGATCCACGCATGCCGGGCTACGTCGACTTGAGTCGCTTTCGATTCGCCAGCTTCGACACGCCCTACCACCACTCGGAGTTGGTCGTGGTCCACCCCAAGGGGATGCCGGTGCAAGTCGAGTCGCGCAATCGACCCCCCAAAGTCGAGCGCGGCAGCTGGAAGGGGCGCCAGACACTGCGCTTTTTGGCCAAGAACATGGCGCGCCATCGGCCGGAGCCGCAGATGCGCAACGCCATCGACGAGCTGCCGATGGTGCGGGTGTTCACGCCCGTCGACCTCGACGACTGGCTCTCGGGTCTCGCCACCGAGGTCCGCACGGCCCAGCGAAGCAACCCGCAGCTACGCGATCACGTGGCCCGGCTGGTCGAAGGCACGAGCAATCAGCGCGAGGCCCTCGAGCGCCTGAGCCGCTGGACCCTGGACAAGGTGGAGGACACGGCCGCGGTCGCCTATCCGGCCACGGTCACCTTCGCCGATCGCAAGGGGAGCGCCTTGATGCTATTGCGCGTGATGCTCAACGAGGCTGGGATCCGCAACGAGCTGTGGCTCACCCGCGACCGCTTTGGGCCGGCCGATCGACCCGAGGGGCACCCGCTCTTGAGCGCCTACGACTCGCCCATGTTGGCGGTGTGGCCGGACGGGACAAAAGAGCCGGTGATGGTCATGACCTCGGCCAAGACCATCCCGCTGGGCTATTTGACGCCGGGTTACGCCACCGGGCCGGCGCTGGCCTTGCCCCTGCGCGAGGGGGAAACCGGCGGCGCGAGGACCTTGCCCGACACGCCGAGCCACCTGCGCGAGTCTCGACGCTACGAGTTGGCCTTGCAGCTCGACGCTTCGGGCCGCGGGGTGGTCGAAGGCAGCTTGGAGCTGACGGGACTCGAGGCGCTCTTGTGGCGCAACGAACTCAGCCGCATCGACGAGGCCCGTCGCGGCGAGGCCTTTCAGGCGGCCGAGATCCCGCGGATCTTCGGCTACACGACCTTGGACCTCGATGCGCTTCACATCGAAGGCATCGACGACCTCCAAGCGCCCTTGCGCTTCGAGTTTCGGGCGGCCGGTCCCGGCATCGCCATGGCGCAAGGCCAAGAGCTCTTGTTGCCGTTGGCCGCGGTTCAGCTGAACCTGGCCGCGAAGGCGGCGACCTTGCCCGAGCGGGAGACCGGCATGGTCATCCCCTTTGCCCCGGAGACCAGCTTTCATCTCGTGGTGCGTGCGCCGCAGCTGAGCTGGGGGCAGCTGCCACCACAAGCCCGCGAGACGGGGGAGTGGGGGAGCTTCGAGCGCAGCGTGGGGACACGCGACGGCGCACTCGTGGTCGACGCTCGCGCTCAGCTGCGCGTCGGCGTGGTCGAGGCCCAAGCCTACCCGCAGCTCGCCGAGTTCGCGGCGCAGGTCGCCGCGCGGGAGCAGGCACTCTTGTCTTTGCGCCCGGCGCAGTGATCGAGGTGGGTTGCCCGCGACCCACCTGTCGAGCAACTTCGCTAACGGCTAGGCGAGCTACTTCGCGCTGGGTGCCTCGCTCACCTCGATGCGCATGGCGTCGAGGTGATGGCGCAGTCGAAAGCCGCTGGCGACCCGCTGGGCGCAGGCCTCGACCGCGGCGCGGCGATCTTCGGCGACCCCGGCGACCGTCATCGAGCTGGCGCCGCCCTCCCGCATCTCGACGATGAATCGCAGGGGCTCGCTCCCCGCACCTTCGCCTTCGAGTCGGCAGGCCTCGAGGGCCTCGAGCATGCCCACGAGGGCCGCCTCGTCCTCGGCTTTGAAGGCGAAGGGCTTGTCGACCCGCCACGCGGCCTGGCCCGCCGCGCTCAGAAGCGCCAGACGGGCAGCCAAGGGGTCGCGCGGGGGCATGGGGACATCGGCGGGCAGGGCCGGGCCATCGCCCCACACAAAGGCCAGGGCGAAGCGTGGCGCATCGATCGGCCCGAGCAGGGCGCTCAGCCCGTCCAAGAGCTGGGGCCAGGCCAAGTCGGGGCGCAGCTGCACGCGGATCGCATCGTCACCGGGATAGGCCGCCCGCATCTGGGCCACGCGGGCCTCGAAAGCCGCCGCCCCGAGGGGCTGCGCGTCCACCCAAGCCCCATCGACGCCCAGGCGTGCGCCTCGACCCGAGAGCTCGACGGCCAAGCGAGCCTCGTGCAGGGCCATGGCCTCGGGCCCGCGATCGGCCGAGCGGACGACGCGAAGGGGCAGCTGGGTGATGACGTGGCCCCCACCTTCGCTCCGCGCCTCGCGCAAAGCGAACTCGATCCACGCCAGGCCGCTCTTGCCCGCGCCTTGCATCCAGTCCCAGGTCGCCGAGGCCGAAATCTCGCCTTGGGCGACCACCAGCACCCGCGAAGCCCCGTCGCGCAGCGCCAAGTCGTCGAGGCGCGCCGGCAAGCGAGCGTCGCCTCGACGCAGGGTCTCGACGCCCGGCTGCCCCCACGCGAGCTCCAAGGACTCGGGTCCGAGGGCGACCACGGGGGCCAGCGCTTCGCGTCGCCCGGTGCCGCGGGGGCGCATCGGTGCCTCGAGGGCCGCGCGGCTGGCCGGCCACACCGCGACGAAAGCGTCGCGCACCGCCTGGTCCACCGTGCGTACCGCCTGGGCCACGGGCGCCCAGCGGGCATCGGCCTCGAGGCTCGAGAGCAGGTCGAGGGCCGGGTCGATCAAGCCCGCCGAGTCCGGGAGGGGCGGGCGCTGGTGAATTGGGGCGGGGCGCAGCCACGGCTCGAGCGCACCTTGTTCGAGCAAGAGCCCGTGCAGTCCGATCTCGATCCGGCGCTGCGGGTCGGCCTGGGCCGCGGCCGTCCACACCGCACGCGCGTGGTCGTAGAGGCGCCAGCGCGCGTTGTCGACGACCCGCGGGTGCCCGACCTCGAGCAGGGAGCGAAAGGCGAGGGCTTGGGTCTCGAGGCTCTCGAGGTCATGAGGCGCGCTCGCGTCGACGCTGAGCAACATGATCGCGTCGTTGAGAAAATCTCGGCCCGACTCGGACAAGTCCTCGCCGAACTGGTCCTCGATGCGGGTGGCTTCTTCGAGCAAGCGCATCGCGGCGTCCCGGGTCGCGGCGGGCCCCCGGCGGGCTCCCGGCGGGTTGTCCAGGCCGCTCCACAAAGCGGCGCGAGCGGCGTCGTCGCCCCCAAAGCGTGCCGCATCGAAGAGATCCAAGAGCCGATCCAGGTGGGCGAGGCGCGTCGCCGGGTCCGTCGAATGAATGGCCGATCCGTCGGGAGATTGGCCTCCGAGCAAGGGAGCGTCGCTCCATGGGACGTTGGAGCCGGCGGGAGCTGCGGTCGCGCACGCGACGAGGGAGCTGGACGCGAGCAAAAAGGCCAGTCGGTGGGCGATGCGGGGCGCTCGGCGCACGGGCTTCGGACAGCCCTTTGGCTCACAGGTTCCACGCCCCGGCATCTTCTGCTTGGCGTAGCATGGCGGCGCGCATGCTGGGGCCGCGTTTTTCCACGTCTCGCCGATTTCGGCGCTGGGGTGCGACCTGCGTGGGAAGCGGCTTGGCGCTGGGTGTCGGGGTTGGCGTGATGGCCTGCCCGGAGTCCGCGGCGGCCTCGCAGCTGCGCATCCGTAGCCGCACGGTGGCCGAGGCCTACGCGGTGCAGTCGGCGGCGGATCCCAGCTTGCTGCTGCGACGTCGCCGCTTGGCCCAGTACGTCTCTTTGGGGGTCTACGACATGCTGCCCCCGCGGGAGGCAGACGCCTTCGTTCGGGCCCCCGAGGACGGTCAGTTGCAGCTCGTCGCGTCGATGCGCCTGCGCCACGACTTCGGCGACTGGCGATCGAACGCCGGACCGAGCTCCGGGCCCCTCATCGAGAGCAGCGACGGTCGCCAGATCGACCTGCTCTACGGCTACCTCCAAGGTGACCGGCTCGCGCATGGGTGGCTGGACATGCGGGTGGGCCGGCAGTTCGAGCAAAGCGGGCTCGACTGGTACGTCTTCGACGGCGGCTTTTTTCGCCTGCGCCTCCCCGTGCACCTGGGGGTCGAGACCTTCGCGGGCTTGAGCGTGCGCGGAGACGATGTCTTTGGCTATCCGACCTTCGAGCTCGATGGCACCCAAGGCCGCGCCTCGGATCGAGCCTTGCAGCCCATGGTCGGCGCCGGCGTCTCGATCATCGACAGCGCGCACTTCAGCGGGCGGGTGGCCTATCGGCGCGTCTTCAGTCCCGCCCGCGATCAGCTGGACGCCGATCAGCAGCCGCTGGAGTCCGCCGTCGACCAAGAGTTCGTCTCGGCGGCGCTCTCGGGCAGCTTTTTTCAGCGGCGCTTTTCGCCCCACGGCGCCCTGCGCTTCGACTTGGCCGGCCTTCGGATCTCGGACGCCTCGCTCGGCGCCTATTGGGCCGTGACGGACCGCCATCGACTGCGGGTGGGCTTTTTGCGGACCCGACCCACCTTCGACTTGGACTCGATCTTCAACGTCTTTTCGAGCCGCGCCTTCGAGGACTACCGCCTGACTTGGGAGGTCGACACGAACCCGCGCTGGACCGTCGCCGCCCGTGGACAAGTGCGCACCAGCCACGCGGACACGACCGTCGGGGGCAGCGAACCCGAGTCGAAGACCCGGCCCAGCGGGGGCGGCGGCGTGATGGCGGCCTGGCGTTCGAAACGCAGCGCCATCCGCCTCGACGCCCACGCGCTGACGGGGGAGGGGGGGACCCAGTGGGGCGGCGCGGCCGACAGCCGCACGATGGTGTGGGCCGATCGATTGGCCTTGGACCTGCGGGCCTACGGGGTTCGCTACGCCAACGACGACTCGACGGGGCGCCAGGGCTGGGCCTTCGCCACGCAAGCGGGCGTCGACGCGCGCTTGTGGCGGGGGATCCACCTCGCGGTCATGGGCGAGGAGATGTTCAGCCCCCTTTGGGCCAGCAGCTTTCGCCTGTGGGGCGTACTCTCAGCCGAGTGGGACTTCCGGGGAGGGCCACGGTGAAGGCGGTGAGACGCGTCGCCCCGAAGGCCGCGCGGGGGCCCTGGCTGCTTTCGGCCCTACTGGTTGCCTGTGCGCTGGTGGGCCTGGTCCAAGCGCGGGCCGCGACCATGACGGGACCGGGGGCCGGCATCCCGCCGGGAACGACCTCGACCACCGGCTACGGGCCGCGCCGGGCCCAAAGCGCCGTCTATCCTCGCCAGGAGATTCCCTTGCGCTTCGACCACTCGCGGCACCTCGCCAAGGGGATGCAGTGCACGCAGTGCCATGTCGACGCCGAGCGCAGCCAAAAGAGCAGCGACCGTCTACTGCCCGCCGCAAGCAGCTGCGACGGCTGCCACTCGAGTCAGCACCCGCCGCCCTTCGAAGCCGCTCCCGATGAGGACGCATGCTCGATGTGCCACGCGGGGGCCAACGACCTCGCTCGCCGGATCACGGCCAGCGTCCGCATGCCGCCGGCGCGGCTTCGCTTCTCTCACGCCCAGCACGTGGGCAGCGGGAGCGGCGTCGAGGCCCCCTGCGAACGCTGCCACGGCGACATGAGCAAGGTCCGCTTGGCCACCGAGCTGCAGCTTCCGGACGAGGCGAGCTGCCTCGAGTGTCACGATGGCGAGAAGGCGAGCGACCGCTGCGGGGCCTGCCACCCGAACGGACCCGACGGCAAGCTGCTCACGCGCCCCTTCGACGACATGCTCGCACCGCCTTTGATGCCGCGGGCCGACAACCACTGGCGCGGGGCGGCCCACGATCTGGCCTTTGTGCAGGACCACAAGGCGGTCGCCAACGCCAACCCGCAGCTATGCGCCTCGTGTCACGAAGAGGAGAACTGCCTCGACTGTCACGCCGGCGTGATGCGCCCCATGCGGATTCACGCGGCCGACTACCTCACACGTCACGGGGTCGAGGCGCGCATGGGCACCAACAGCTGTCAGAGCTGCCACCGACTCCAAGACGACTGCCGCACCTGTCACGAGCGCACGGGACTCGGCAGCGTCGGTCCCGAGAGCGACTTTGGTGTGGGTTCGGGCGCCAGCTTTCACCCCTCGGGCTGGTCGACGCCGGGCTCCCTCGAAAATCACGCCTTCGCGGCCCAGCGCAACATCGCCGCGTGCGCCTCCTGCCACAGCGAAGACAGCTGTCTGGCCTGCCACGCGACGGCCGGCGGTGTGCGACCGGGTCTCGGCGTGAACCCCCACGGCGGCGGATTCGAGGGCTCCGTGCGCTGCTCGAGCCTGGCGAGCCGCAACCGACGCGTGTGCTTGCAGTGCCACGCGCCCGGCAGCCCGCAGCTCGACTGTCGGCTGTGAGGCGGCTCGGAGGCGGCTCGGAGGCGGCGGGGCGACGCCCGCAAGCGCTCGACGAGGCGCTACTCGGGGTCGGCGTCCGCGTGGATCGTGAACAGCTCGACCTCGGTCACCGCCACCAGGCGATAGTCGGGGCCTTCTTCGATGTCGACCGGTTCGGCCGGCTCGAGCTCGCGCTTGTCGACCTCGCCGTTGGCGATGACCTCGAGCAAGCCGCGGCCGCCCGTCAGCATGATCACCATGTCCTTGCGGCCACGCGTCGAGATGATGACTTTCTCGCCGGCGCGCACCCGCAGGATCTTGGCTTGGAAGCTGTCCTTGTCGGCCCAGACGAACTGACCGCCAAAGGATTTGGCTTCGAAGGGCTCGGCGTAGTCCGAATCCTCGTCGCTGAGCTCCTCGACCCCTTCGGTCTCGGCCTCGACCTCCTCGGCGCGTGTCATGAGCCGGAAGGGTACAAGCTCCGCGTCGCCAGCAAAAGGCGCAGACGCGGGGCGACCCGTCTCGGCGAGCCCTCGGCTCAGCCTCCGCTCAGCCACCGGGGCGCTGGGCGGAGGGGGTGCCAGAGGCGCCACCTGGTTTTTGGGCCGCGGGCTTTTGTGGAGCTTGTGGCGCGGGCTCTTTTTCGCCCTCGGCGTCTTCTTCGGCCTCGGGCTCGGGTTCGGCTTTTTCCTCGGACTCGTCGTCCTTGGCGGCCTCTTTTTCGCCCTCGGGGGCC
>JAUIJR010000691.1 GCA_030431075.1 Polyangia bacterium
TGGCACTGGGATTGGCCGCCTTCGTGGGCCCGGTGTCGGCCGCCTGGGCGGGCCCGCCGACCGAGTCGGCGCCGGCCGAACTCCCCGAAGGCTTCGAGCCGGCCGAGCTGATCGAGGCCGTCACCGTCGAATACCCCGAGGCCCTACGGAGCCGAGAGTCCGCGCCCGCGGGCGTCGTCCGCGTCGAGTTCGTGGTGGGCACCGACGGGGAGACCTTCGACGCGAAGGTGGTGCAGTCGGTGGACCCGCAGATCGACATGGTCGCCCTCGATGCGGTCTCGCGTCTTCGCTACGCGCCGGCGCGCTACCAGGGGGAGCCGGTGGAGGTGGTCTTGTCGATCGACATCCCCTTCGAGGCGCCTCCGCCTCCCGAGCCCGAGCCCGAGCCCGAGCCCGAAGCGGAGTCGGGTGATGGAGACGGCGATGGCGATGGTGATGGCGACGGCGTCGATACAGAGGAAGCTGCGGAGTCCTCCGATCCGCCGGCCGGGGTCGGACCCTTGCGCGTGCGCGGCCGGGTCCGCGAGGCTGGGCAACGCGTCCCCCTCGAGGGCGTGCGCATCTTGGCCCTGCCCGCGCCCGAGGGCATCGAGCCGGGGCGGATCCGTCAGACCCTCTACGGCGAAGACGACGATCCGGCGTGGACCTTGGCCGTGCAAAGCGACGCCGAGGGTCGCTACGAGCTACGGGGCGTCCCCACCGGTCGCGTTCGTTTGGTCGTCCTGCGCGAGGGCTTCGCGCGTTTGGAGTACGTCGAGGTCGTGCCCGAAGACGGGGTGCTCGAGCTCGAGTATTTCTTGAAGCGCCTGCCGGACAACCCCTTTCGCACGGTGGTCGACGTCCCCGGCGAGGAGCCCGACACGGCCAAGCGCAGCATCTCGCGCGAGGAGATCAACGCGCTACCGGGCACGCAAGGCGACGCCCTCAAGGCGCTGCAAAACTTTCCGGGGGTGGCGCGCACCCCCTTCGGCGCCGGTGGTCTCGTCATCCGTGGCGCGAGCCCCTCGGACTCTCAGGTCTATCTCGGCTATCACGAGATCCCGAATCTCTTTCACTTCGGCGCGCTCACCTCGGTGTTCAACTCCGACATCCTCGCGCAGATCGACTTCATCCCCGGAAACTTCGACAGTCGCTTCGGCGACGCGATCGGCGGTGTGGTCAACGTGCAGCCGCGCAAGGGCCGACGCGATGGCTTTCACGGCTACATCGACAGCGATCTCTTCGACACGGGGATCATGCTCGAGGGCCCCGTCGGCAAGGGCTCTTTCGTGCTCAGCGGACGGCGCAGCTACATCGACGCGATCTTGCCGGCCGTAATTCCCGACGACGCGAACTTGGACTTCGACGTCGCGCCTCGCTACTACGACTACCAAGCGATGCTCGACTACCCGGTGGGGGACGGCGAGCTCACCGTGCGGATCTTCGGTTCGGACGACCGCCTCACGGTCATCGCCCCCGAGGAGAACGAAGCCGAGGCCGACAGCAGCGACAGCTTCGGCACGGTCATCGCTTTTCATCGCGCGGATTTGGTCTACCGGGCCGACAAGGGACCTTGGTCTTTTTTGGTCACGCCGAGCTACCGCTTCGACAACCTCACCGGGGCGGGCGGCGACATCTTCGAGTTCCGCTTTCGCATTCACACCTTTTCGGGGCGCGCCGAGGTCTCGCGCCAGCTCAGTCGCAACGCGGCGCTGCGGATCGGCACGGACATCGTCGCCGGTCGCTACTCGATCGATGCGCGCGCACCGAGCTTCCCGACCGACAGCCTCGGCGATCGCGGAGACGCCTTGGCCTCGGAGGTGTCCAACGCCTTCGCGCGGCCTTCGCTGTACGCGACGAGCACGATCCGGCTCTCGCCCAAGTTCACCCTCTACCCGGGCATGCGCTTGACCTACAACGCGCTGCGCTTCAAGCGGATGGCCGTCGATCCGCGGCTGCGCCTGCGCTACGACCTGAGCGACAGCTTGGCGATCAAAGGCGGCCTCGGATC
>JAUIJR010000169.1 GCA_030431075.1 Polyangia bacterium
TGGCCCTCACCGCGGGGCCCATCGCCTGGCTGCTCGGGCGGGCCTTGGGCCTGAGCCCGCTCACCGACGGCAAGGGCATCGACGCCCTCTTGCAGATCCTGGCCGACGATCTTTGGCGGCCGGTGGGCCGCGCCATGCCCTTTTTGATCATGGCCGTCGTCTACTTCGCCTTGTTCGGCGCCTTGCGGGGGCAGACCCTCGGGCAGCGCGCGCTCGGAATCCGCGTCGTCGACATGGCCGGTGCCATGCCGGGGCCCCCGCGCTCGGTGCTGCGCGCCCTCGCCTCCGTCGCCAGCTTGATCCCCCTGGGCCTCGGCGCGATCTGGATGGCCTTCGACCTCGAGACCCGTGCCGTGCACGATCACCTGACCCGCACCTGGGTCGTCCGCCAGGCCTGAGCCCGTCTTTCGCCCCATGAGTCATCTCCTTCATCAGCTCCGCCGCTCCGGGCTCGTCGACGCCACCTCGCTCGACTCGGCCCTGCGACGCCAGCAGATCTACGGCGGCTCCCTCGACACGGTGCTCTTGGAGCTCAGCCTCATCGACCCGGCGAGCTTGGACCAGGAGCTGGGTCGCGCCTTCGAGTTGCCGACGGCGGCGGGCTGGCTGCTCGAGCGGGCCGAGTCGCGGCCCTGGTCGGCGATCCCGGCCGCCATCGCCGACCTCGGTTGGGCGATGCCGCTGGCCGAGATCGACGGCAAGGTGCAGGTCGCCTTGCACCCGGAGATCCCCGACGCGCAGATGGACCGCCTGCGCGAGCACGACGCCGCGCTCGCCTTCGTGGTCACGGCCGAGTGCGCCTTGGCCCGCGTGGCCTCGGAGCGCACGGGTGCCCTCACTCCGCAGCGCTACGCCGTCTTGGCCGCCCGCTTCGTGCAGGCGCTCGGCGGACGCAGCGAGCCGCCCCCCTCGGCCGTGCCCGGTGCACCTTGGCGGCAGTCGAGCGGCTCGCCGCAAAAGAGCTCGACCCTCGTCACCCACACGCGCCAGCGCGGGGGCACCGGGCCTCGCATCGCGCCGCCGCCCGGCGAAGGCGGAAATCTACCTTCGTGGGGGCCACAGCCCGCCCCCGTCACCCCCGCCGAGTCGGAGCCACCGCCGCCCTCCCCGGCCGCCGCGGCCGAGGCCGATGCGCCCCAGCCCCGCGTGGCCACGCCCGCGGCGATCTCGGTGCCGCGCAAGGCCCCCGACCGCGGCATCCCGGCCTTCGTCCCCCCTACGCGCTCGTCTTTGTTCGGCGGGGTGCTCGGGCGTGACGACCCCACGCCGGCCGAAGAGATCGACCTCGCGCCGATCATCGAGCGCCTCGACGCAGCGGCCGAACGCGACCAAGTCACCGACGCGCTCTTCGACGGGCTCGAGCTGCTCTTCGAGCGGGCCGCCCTTTACGCCGTGCGCAAACAAAAGCTCAAGCGCCTGCGCAGCTCGGCCGCCTTTCGCCACCGCGGCCCCGAAGAGGTCCCCGGCGACGACGCCGTGCTCGCGGCCGTGGCCACGGCCACCCCCGAGATGACGCGGGGACTGCAGGCCAGCGGCTTGCGATCGAGCCTCGGAATCTCGGGCTCGGTGTCCAACGCCATCGCGGGCGTGCACGTGGCCGGACGCGCCGTGCTCTTGGCCTACGCGGACCTCGGCGGTCGACCCGTCGACGACGCGCACGCCGAGCGAGGTGCACGCTTGTGCGCGCGCGCCGGCGAGGCCCTCACCCGCATCGTTCGGGCCAAGGCGGGCAAGGGCAAGGCGCCGACCAAAAGCGCCGCGGCCAGCCCCGGCCCAGCCCAAACGCCCACGGCGATCCCCACCTCGGTCCCCGACCTGCCCTCGATCCCGGGTGCCCCGCGCGCGAGCGCAGGCTCGACCTCCACGGCCCGCACACCCGAACCCCCGCGCGAAGATCCCCCCCGCGACGAGCCCACCCCACTGCTGCCGCGCCTCATCGACCGGCCGCCCGCGCGCAGCAACACGCTGATCTCGACCAAGGTCCACACCGACCCGGCGAACTTGACCCCCCTCGATGCGCCCGCGCCGCGACCCCTCGGCAACCCCGCCGCGACCGAGCGCACGCTGACCCCGGTCCCCTCGGCTGCCCCGCCGGTCCGCACGCCCCCGCCCGGCGCGGTGCCCCCCGTGCGCAATCCTCCGCCCGCGGCCGGCCCCGAGGCCATCGCCCCCGCCAACACGCCCACGCGCCCAACCCTCTTGCCACGCTCCACCGCGGTACCCCCACGTCGGGGTACCCCCGAGCCGCCGGCCAGCCTGACGCCGAGCGTCTCGCCAAGCCAAGAGGCGACGATGAAACCGCAGATGGCCGCCGTGCCGCCGGTGCGCAACGCCCCGAGCCCCCAAGCACCGCCGGTCCGGGTCGCCCCGCCACGCTCGCCCACGATGCGCGCCCCCGCGGTGGCGCCCCGCGTGGCCCCGGGTCCCTCCGCCGCGGGCGCCCCCTTGAACCTCAGCCAGCCGGTGGGCGACCCGTCGACCCGCGGCCGCCTGGTCTTCGACGAAGAAGATCGACACGACGACACGCCCGACCCCAGCGAGCGCTCCGGCGTCGATCGCATCATGGTCGACGCGGCCATCGACGAGGCCATCCGCGATCAGCAGGCCATCCCGCGCCTGCTCGACCTCGGAGAGATGGCCCTCGCCCGCGTGGCCGACCGCTTCCCCGGCCCCCTCGACCTGATCAAGCGAGACCTCGCCGCCTTGCCGCCCCTGCCCGCGCACGGCCCCCTGATCCGCCTGACCTTGTCGATCGGCACCCGCATGGTGCCGCGGATCCGCGAGCTCCTCGACCACCCCGACGCGCAGGTTCGCTTCTACGCCGCCTTCACCTTTCAAGAGCTACGCGACGAGAGCATCCTCGATGCGCTGGCCACTCGGGCCTTCGATCCCGACGGCGACGTACGCACGATCGCCATGCGCGTGCTCGAGACCTACTCGCGCGCCCCCGAGTTCTCGCGGCGCGTCGCGGCCGTTCGCGCCGAGCTGCGCAGCGCCAACCAGACTCGCCAGGTCCACGCCGCGCGGGCGGTCGGCACACTGCGCGACGTCGCGGCCGTCCCGGACCTCATCAACCTCCTCGACGATCCCGAGCGCCGCGTCCGCGACATCGGCCTCGAAGCCCTTTGCTCGATCACCGGCCAACAGCTGGGAACACGCGCGGCCCGCTGGCGCAGCTGGTGGACCGCCAATGCGGATCGCTCGCGGGTCGAGTGGATCATCGATGCACTGAGTCACAAAGAGTCCGCGGTGCGCCGCTGGGCCTCGAGCGAGCTGCGCCGCATCACCGGCCAGCCCTTCGCCCTCCCCGCCGACGGCTCGAAGACCGAGCGCGACACCGTCGTCCGCCAGTGGAAACAGTGGTGGGAGGACGAAGGCCGCGCCGAGTTCGGCTGATCGGCGAACGCGCGCTGCGCAGCCCGCGAGCCCCGCTTCCACGGCGCGGGACGAGGCAAATTGCCCCGCCTGGCCCCCTGGCCTGGCGCGGAGGGCTGCTCGATGCTCTGCGCATGGCCTTCGAGTTCACGATCGACAAGCTGGAGCACCACGGCCGTACGCATCGCGTGCTCACGGCCTTGCCGACGCGCCCCTGGGTCGAGTGCGGCCAAGGCGAGACGCAGCAAAGCCGCGAGATGCAGGCAGTGCTGCTCGAGCGGGTCGCCGCCAACCCCAAGGTCGGCGCGGTCGTACTTCGCACGCGCAACGCCCAAGGCGAGTCGATGTGGCACCTCGACGCCGCCGATCCGGACGACCTCCCGCGCGTGGCCCAGCTCGCCATCCTCGACCAGCTCGCCTTGTGGACCGCCTGCATGGAGCTCGGTGTCTACGCGGTGTGTCTCACCGACCTCGGGGACCAGGCCTCCATCATGCGCCGCGCGGCCGGCCTGGTGCGCGAGCGCTTCGCCGCCCGTCGCACGCGCCAAGAGCGGATCAACGAGTGGGTCAGCGCCCGCCTCGTCCACTACATCGGCTCGAGCTACGAGCGCGCGTGGACGGGCCAGATCCCCTCGACGCTCAGCTTGCTGCGCGTGCACGGCGAGCGGGCAATGGAGCGTCTGCATGGGGCCCCGACGCTCGCGCGCAACCAACGTCTCGATCCACCCGAGACCTTTGGCGCGCACCTTCACGCCTGAAGGCCAAGGCGCTCACCTTGGCGAGCTCAGTAGTGCGGCGGCGGGTCGTCGGCGGGGCCCGTCTCGCGCGAGGCGGCCAGAGCTTCGCGCGCGGCCTGTAGCTCGCGCTCGGCTCGCTGCACGCGCGCCGTGAACTCCTGCACCACGCCATCGAGCTCGGCGATGACCTTGTCTTGCCAGGCGACCCGCATCTCGAGCTCGACCAGACGCTGATCGAGTTTCGTGCTCGTGCTCTCGGTTTCCGGACGCTCGGATCCCTCGCTCATGAACGCAGTTTAGCGAGCTTTGGCCGGCCATGCCCCGCCGATGGCGAGGGATCCGGACGAGGCTCGCTATGATGGGCCGGTGCTGGACGATCTGCGCGAGATTCGGAGTCTCTCCAAGGCCTTCGCTCGCTACTTCGCGCACGGCGCCCCTCGCCTGCTCGCGCTCCAGTTGGGCCTGGCGCTGGCCGCCCGATCCATGGCCGGCTCCCCGACCCTCGTCGAGCTATGGATCTTGGTGGGCATCGTGATCTACTGGCCCCTGCAAGAGTGGTTCTTGCACGCCTACCTGTTGCACATGCGACCGCGGACCCTCGCGGGTCGCCGCATCGATCCCCTCGCGGCCCGGGTTCACCGCGCCCATCACCGCGCCCCTTGGTCCGCCCAGGCGACCTTCCTCCCGGTCAAGGTCCTGCTGCTCCTGATTCCGCTGAACTTCGCCTTTTGGTGGCTGGCCATGCCGACCCGGGCGGCGAGTCTCACGGGCATCGTCGGCTTCACCTTGGCGGCGATGATCTACGAATGGATCCACTACCTCACGCACACCGGCTACCGCCCGCGCGGCCGCTGGTACCGACGCGTATGGAAAAACCACCGCCTCCACCACTTCAAGTCGGAGCGAAACTGGTACGCCTTCACGGCCCCCTGGGTCGATGTGGCGATGGGGACCTCGCCCGATCCGAGCGAGGTGCCGACGAGCCCGACGGTGCGCAGTCTGGGGATCGATGGCTAATCGTGGCCTTTTCCCCAGGGGCGCGAGTCGATATTCTCACTTGCAATGGCCCTCTTGGCCGCCGCTCCCACCTTTGGCTCGATCCTCGGCCTCGCCCTCGCCTTCGCCCCACCGCCGCAACCCCCCAGCGGGCCCTTGGATCTCTCTCCACGGCGTGCGGCCGAAAGTGACGAGGAGGACTTTTTCGATCGCGAGGCGCCGGCCCCCGACGAAAAAGAGAGGGCATCGGAGGCGCCCGAGCCGAGTGCGCAAGCCGAGGGTATCGAGGACTTGAATCCGGCTCCGCCGCCACCGCCCGAGCCGACGAGCGTCCTCGAGAGTGAGGCGAGCGGTGCGGCGGCGCCGAGTCGGGGATCCGCGCCGCCGCGCCCCCCACCCCAAGGCCGCGGGTTTTGGGGCTTCGGCGGCACCTTGGCCGGGACGGGGCTCGTCACCGTGGTGTCCTCGTCCGTCCTCCTGAGCCAGAGCACCTTTCCCCAAGACGTGAAGTTTGCCCGCACGGCTTTGGGGGTCGGCGCGGGGGTGATGGCGGCCGGCGCCGGCTTGATGGTTCCCGGCGTCCTTCGTTGGCGACGCTTCAATGCCTACCGCCGAAAGTGGGTCTTGGATGTTCCGCCCGACGGCCGTGGGTTCTTGGCGTCGAGCGCGACCCTCGGCGTTGCCGCCACGCTCGACGGCCTCAGCTTGCTCGCCTTGCCCCCGCAAGCGCCCAGCTATCCCTCCCTCGTGGGCGTGGCCATCACCGAAGGAAGCGCCGCCCTCATCGCGCTCGCCATCGGCATCTTTCGCCGCGTCCGCTACCGACGCTGGACCCGCGAGCGCCGCTGGTCGACGCCCGTCCGCTAGCCGCCCGCTCGCGGCGAGCGACGTGGCGCTTGGCCGCGGTACTCCACCCAGTCGTCGGGCAGACGTCGCATGACCTCGTCGCGCTGCTTCATGCCCTCGTAGGCGTTGGCGGTGAAGCAGTGCATCGTGCACATGTTGGCGAACAAGCCGGCGCCTTCGGTGTCGAAGCCGAGGTCGAGGCACAAAGAGGCGTAGGCCAAGATGATGTTGGGCGGGATGCCGATGGCGTCCTCGGCGACCTCTTGCAAGAGCAAGCACCAGCGCCAGTAGCGGCCCTCGTGCCCCTCGGCCTTCATGGCGCGAGTGATGGCCACGATGCGCTCGTCGCGTCCGCGAAAGGGGATGCCAAAGCCCGGCACGCCCCGCTTGGCCGCCTTGCGCTCCGCGAGCCAACGCCCGACCGGCGCCGCGTCTTCGGGCTCTTTGAGCGCCGCGTCGAGCTCGAGGAACATCTGCGCGCAGCGCTCGGCCACGCCGGGCCCGATGACCCCCTTGTCGCAGGCCATCATCCCGCAGGCGACCCCGGTGAGTGCCCGGCCTTCGGTCGCCACCATGCGTGCGACCCACAAAGGCGGGATGCGCGGGTCGGCCAGGGTCTGCACCTCGGCGACTCGCCGGGCCACGCGAAGCTCGTGCTCGCTGAGCGTGCGCCCCAAGATCGACAAGGCGATCAGCTGCGTCCACGACTGCTGGCCCAAAAGCTCCTCGAAGACCCGATGGCCCATGAAGAGGTGCTCGTCCCAGCCCGAGTGTCCCACCAAGGTCTCGAAGCTGGGGCGTCCGTCGGGGGGCCAAGATTCAGTCGTCATGGTCTCGTCGATCCGGTGCGCGCAGTCGCGTCGACGGAAGGTCGCCGGGGTGGCCCTTGAATCCGAGCTTGGCCCCCGCCCCCGCCTCGGCCACCACCGTGCCGATGCCGGCCAAGCTGATCGCCAACAAGCGCGCGCCTCGCTCGCGCAGGCCCGCCGCCTGCAACAAGCACAAGGCCGCTTGCACCTGCGTGAGGCCGGGACACAAGCTCTCGCAGCGCGCGCGCCAGTGCTCGATGAAGGCGGGCTCGCAGATCGGGTCACCGAGCTCGGGCATCGCCGGTCCGGCGGGCGCTTCGCCTCGAGCCCCTTGCTCGAGCCAGGCCACGAAGGACGCGTGTCGCTCGAGCAGAGTCGAGGCGCGTTCGCACAAGGAGATCCAGCCGACCTCGATGCCGGCGCGCGGGTCCCCGGCGCCCATCTGGGCCAGCAAGGCGGAGCGACCCGGCGACTCGAAGACCCCGACCGGTGCCAACAAGGCCAAGGCCGCGTCGATCATGCGGGCGTCCTCGGCCGTGCCCAATTCGCCACACAGGCTCAGGCGCAAGATGTCGACGAAGCCGTAGTTGAGGGCCAGGTCCTCCGCGCCCGCGTAGCCGTGAATCCGGCGCCGCGGATCCACCACGAAGGCGGAGAGGCGGTCGGGCCAGGGCGCGAGGTCGAGGGGGCCATCGGGGCGCGGTCGCAGGCCGCGGGCCTCATCCGTCATTCGCGGCCCCAGAGATGCTCTTGGCGCGGTCGACGAGCGGCGGCGGAATGCTCGGATCGACGATGACCTCGATCAGCGCTGGCCCTCCGCACTTGAGGGCGCCTCGAACGGCCGGGATCACCTCGTCGGCGCGACTGACCGTCCACGCGTCCAGACCCATGGCCCGTCCGATCGAGGCGATGTGGGTGGCGCGCTGCAGCTTGACGCAGTCGAGAGCGCGCCCCGAGCCGATCATCTGCGAACCATGCCAGGTGATGCCGTGCATGTTGTTGTTCTCCACGATCCACACCACGGGGATCTGGTACTCGACCGCGGTCAGCAGCTCCATGCCGTTCATGGCGAAGCAGCCGTCGCCGACGATGGCGAAGACGCGGCGCTCCGGGCTGGCCAAGGCGGCGCCGATGGCCGCACAGGTGCCGTGTCCCATCGACGCGAAGCCCATGTTCAGCGCAAAACGCTGCGTGTCGCGAAAGTGAAGGTGGCGGATGTTGAAGAGCATGTGCCCGCCCACGTCGCTGAACACGATCGCATCTTCGGGCAGCACGGCTTGAAGCTCGGCCCGCCAGCGTTGCGGGGTTACCGGCTCGGTGTCGGCGAGGCGCATGTCCATCTCGCCGCTGCGCTCGGCCCCGCGCAGCAGCGGGGCGTCTTTTTCCCAGCGGGAGGCCGCGGCCCGCCCCTCACGCATCGCGCGGTGCAGGTGATAGACGAGCTCCGTCAAGATCGACTGTGCATCCCCGACCAAGGGGATGTCGACGGGGTAGTTGCGCCCGAGCTGGTCGGGATCGATGTCGAGCTGAAGCAAGCTGCGCCTGGGCAGCAGCCGGCGGTCCCAGCTGAAGGTCGTCGTCTCGTCGAGGGCGGCGCCCACGGTCAACAAGACGTCGACCTCGTCACCGAAGATGGTCTCGCGCGCCTGGGCGTGCCCTGCGTGTCCGAGCACGCCGAGGCTCAAGACGTGGTCCTCCGAGAACAAGCCCTTGCCGCGGGGGCTGGTCGCCACGCGGGCCGGCAAGAGCTCGGCCAAGGCGCGCAGGTGCTGTTGCGCCCCCGAAGCGCGCGTGCCCGAGCCGGCGAGGATCACCGGGTACTCGGCGCTCAAGAGCGCGTCGGCGGCCCGCTGCACGGCCTTGCGATCGAAGGTGGTGGTCTCGGTGCGGTAGGTCTTGGGATCGAACCAGTCCTCGTCGAGGGGCTGGTTCCACAGATCCACGGGGATGTTGAGATGGACGGGACCTTGGCGCCCGCTCAGCGCCCGCCGCAAGGCACGACGAAGATGCAGGGCCAAGCTCGCGGGCGAGTTGACCATGGTGGAGTACTTCGTCACCGGCCGAAACATGTCGACGATGTCGATGTCCTCGCGCGTGGCCTCTTGCGCGGCGCCCTTGCCGAGGTTGTGGGTCGGCGGCTGCCCCGTGATCACGAGCATGGGCACGCCGTCCGAGTAGGCCACGGCCACGCCGGTGAGCAGGTTGGTCGCGCCGGGGCCGGCCGTGCTCGCACACACCGAGAGCTGGCCCGAGACGCGGGCGTAGCCGTCGGCCATGAAGGCGGCGCCGCCCTCGTGCTTGGTGCAGACCAAGCGCAGGTCCTCGGCCTCGTCGACCGCCTCGAAGAAGGGATGAAGCAGCCCGCCAGGCACGCCGAAGACCACCCGCGCGCCCTCGGCCCGCAGGTAGTTCAAGAACACCTCGATCACGCGCGCGGGCGGCTGTGAAGAACGGGGCGGCATGGCCATCGGTCAGACCTCGTCGACGGCGCGAATGGTGACGACGCGCTCCACGGGGGTCGCCCCGGGCGGTGACGGTCGCTGCTCGTCGAGCACCTGCGTCGGAAAATGCGCCCAAAAGGTGGTGCCCATCCCGGGGCGCGACATGACTTCCATCTTGCCGCCGAGCTCGTCGAGCAAGCTCACCACGACGCTCAAGCCGACCCCGTAGCTTTGGGCCGAGGTCTCCTGGCCGTTGCCACGCGGGTGAAAGATGCCGGCGAGGCGCTCGGCTTGGATGCCCTCTCCCGTGTCCGACACCTTGATGGTCAAAAAGCCCGGCGCCCCGTCGAACTCGACGACGATGGAGCCGCGCCGCGTGTACTTGACGGCGTTGGTCAGCAGGTTGTCGACGACGCGGTCGAAGACGATGGGGTGGCACCAGATCTGCGCGGGCATCTCGCGCGTGGAAAAGACGCTGGTCTTGATCTCCCGGCCGTGCACCAACGCGCGCAGCCGGCGTCGGATCACCTCGACCATGGGTGCGATCTCCATGGCCTCGGGCGCGTGACGGCGCCGCGAGAGGTCCTCCGTGGCCGCCCGCATCATGTGGTTGACCAGCTCTTGCATCTGCTGGACCGCGTGGGCATGTGCCTCGAGGAGGTCTCGGCTCTCCGGGTCACTCAGGTCGAGGCGCTCGCGCAGCAGCTCCGTCTCGATGCTCAGCAGGGACAAGGGATTGCGCAGGTCGTGGGAGACGCCACGAATGTTGTCCTCGCGCGCCTGGTCCAAGGCCCGCAGTCGGTCGACCATGTCCTCGAGTCGATCGGTACGATCGCGGACCTGTACTTCGAGCGTGCGCGTCCACTCGCGCTGGCGCTGGTTGAGGTCGAGGATCTCGTGCCGCGCCTCGGCGTGCTTTTCGATGACGTTGCGCAGCGCGGCGTTGATCTCTTCGCCCGTCGTCAAGTTGCTGCGGTTGCGACGAACGAGCTGCCACACCCCGCCGACGAGTCCGCCGAGCAGGGGCAACGAGAACCATCCCAAGCTCGGCATGGCCACGAAGGCCGAGAGCAGCAGCGCGAGCAGGCCACCGAGCAGCGCGCCGGCCAGCGGCCACCCGATGCCCAGCGGCTGAAACCAACGCAGCTCGTAGACACAGGCCTCGTCACCGTGCGCAACGCAGCCGTGTTCGACGAGGTGCGCTTCGGGCAGGCCCCACATCGAGGGCAAATTCACCGCGTGCGCTTGTCGCGACAGGCACATCAAGCGCGACTCGGGAAGCTCGGTCGTATAGCGAAGACGCGCGTGTCCTCGGCCCGAAAAGGAGGCCTCGTAGCGCGATACACGGCTGACCATGTGGAGGTTCTTCGCCGCCGCCGCGTAGAGCATCCGCGGCGTGGCGGCCATGAACACGAAAC
>JAUIJR010000170.1 GCA_030431075.1 Polyangia bacterium
GCGCGAAAGATCCGGGCACGACCTCGAGGTAGTTCCCGGACTGCACCTGGCCGCGCATCCAGTCGACGCGCTCACGGATCTGCGCGTCGAGGCGCTCGCGCTCGGACAAGCGCGGGTCCGAGAGCGCACGCCAAGCGCCATCGATCTCGGCCGCACGCCCGTTGAAGCTGGCGATGGCCTCCGCGCCCATCAGCACGCGCTCCGCCTCACCTTCGGGCAGCGCGTCGATCCAAGTCGAGGCCTGTTCGAGTGCCGGCGGCACTTCGGGGGCACGCTCGACCCGCTCGATCCCCGTGGGGCAGGTGGGCGCGGGGGGCGGCGGCACCTGCTCCGGCGCCGGCGATTTGCCTTCTGTGCACGCCAGCAAGGCGAGCAAGCACGAGAACGCTCCCCTTCGCGCGGCCAGGGCCCGCCCTTCTCGGCGCCGCTTCACACGCGCATCCTGCCTCCAAAATCCCCGCATGGCGAGCCGTGGCCTTCACGCTCGAAGGGGCTCGCAGCTTCCCGAGGGGCCTCGCGCCGGGCTGCGCGGCACGCTAGCGTGGGCCCATGTCGAGCGCGGCGAGCGAGCGCCTAGAGACACTCTTCGACTCCTTGTGGGAGGCCTACGCCGCGATCACGCCGGCGGCGGCGAGGATTCACGCGCTGCTGCACGCGCGCGGCGAGAGCTTTCGCAACGACCACGTCGCCTTTCGCACCTTCGACCTCGCGCCCTTGGGGCTCGAGCGTTTGGCCGCGCCCTTCCTCGCGCTGGGCTACACCCCCACGGGCCGCTACGACTTCGAGGTCAAAAAGCTGCACGCCCGCTCCTACTCGCATCCGAGCGGCCGATTTCCCCGCGTCTTCATCTCGGAGCTTCGCACCGGCGAGTTCCCTCCCGTGGTCCGGGAGATCGCCGAGGCCCTGCTCGAACAGGTCGACCCTCGTGCGCTCGCCACCGACGAAGCCGCCTTGACCTGGGCGCCCACGTGGCCGGCCCCCACGCTCGAGAACTACGAGCGTTTGCTCGAGCACTCCGAGTACGCGGCCTGGCTCGCTGCCTTTGGGATCCGGGCGAACCACTTCACGGTCCACGCCAACGACCTGCGTTCGGTCGCCGAGCTCGCCGAGCTGGTCGAGCTTCTGCGCGCGGCCGGGGAACGACTCAACGCCGAGCCCTCGCCGATCCAAGGCAGCGCAGCCGAGCGCCTCGAGCAGTGCTCGACCCTCGCCGATCGGGTCGAGTGGAGCTTCGCCGACGGTGAACGCGCCTCGATCCCCAGCTGCTACTACGAGTTCGCGTGGCGACATGCCGACGCCGAGGGGAAGCTCTTCGACGGCTTCGTCACGCAAAGCGCCGACAAGATCTTCGAGTCGACGGACGTCGGGGCGCAAACGCGGCGTAGCTGAGCTGCGAACTAGCGCGCAGGTGCGCGCTCACCGGGATGCAAAGCTGCCTCGCCCGGCTGCTTTTGCGCTTCGATTTTTTCGTATCGAGAGCTACATTGGGTGCATGTCTGGAGAGTCGTCGGCTGCGGAGCTCCACGCGATGTCGCCGGGCTTTGGCCTCGATGATCGCGTCGACGGGGCCGAGTCTCGGATCCGCGAGCTCGCCGATCGCCTCGAGAGTCTCTTCGGCAGCTTGCGCGAGCCGATGCCCACGCCCCCTTGGCGGATCGACGAGGGCGATGCGGCGCTGCGCGAGGAGCTCGAGACACAGCGGCTGCTCGCTCAAAGTGCGCAAGCCGAGCTGAACTCGGCCCGCGAACAGCTCGCACGCGCGCGCGAGCAACACGAGCTCGCGCAGTCGGAGCTCGCCGTGACCCGAGCGGAGCTGGAACGTGCGCACTCGGAGTCGGGACCGATCGACCTCGGCATCGATCGCGGCGTCGACCCGGCCGTGGTGAGCGAGCTCGAAGCCAAGCTCGCCTTGGTCGAGCGCGAGCTCGAAGATACGCGCAAGGCCCACGGCCAGGCCCTCGACCAGCTCGCCGCCAAGCTTCCCGAAGTCGGCGTGACCGAGGACTCGGTCGTCCGCGCGATGCGGGCCGAGGACGCGATGCAGCAGATGCAAGAGCACCTGCAACGACAGCTGCTCGAGCACGAGGAGACCCGCCGCCAGCGCGATCAGCTGCGCCGGAGCTTGGAGCAGCTGCGTTCCGAGTTGCGCTTGGCCCAACAAAAACGCGACCACTACAAGTCGCAGGCCAAAAGCGGCGCCGACGACGATGAGCGCCTACGGCGACTCCAGCGATCGGTCAGCGCCCGCGACAAGCAGATCGAAGAGCTCCACGCCGAGCTGCGCTCGAAAGACCGCGAACTCGAGACCCGCGAGAAGCGAGAGGCCCATCTGCGCCAGGCCCTCAATCGCCGCGGCGGTCGCTGAGGAGGCCGGACGACGCGCGGCGCTATCGCGCGGGCGCAGAACTTGATACCCAAGTAGCGCATGCGTTTTTGGCAGGGCGGCTTCGTCGCGGACCTCCTCGTGATCGTCAGCTTGCTGGCCCTCGCGGCGCTCTTGCGCAAGAACATCGCGCCCCTGCGCAAGCTCGGCATCCCCGACGCCCTGGTCGCGGGCGGCCTCGCCTTGGCCCTGGGTCCCTCGGTGGCGGGCGTCCTCGACTTCGACGGCCACCAACTCGAGGGCCTCGTCTACCACGGCCTCGCGCTGATCTTCATCACCGTCAGCTTGCAAGCCGGCGCGCAACAAAAGAAGTCCGGCACCGCGCGCTCGATCGCGTTCGCCGTCCCGGTGACCATCGCCATCCAAGGCGTGCTCGGCTTGGGGCTGGTCTTGTTGTGGAACCTGGGCAAGACCGCGACCGAGGGCCTGCACCCTGGCTTGGGCTTGATGCTGCCCTTGGGATTTTCGCAGGGCCCCGGGGCCGCCTTGAGCCTGGGCACCGGCTGGGAGTCTAAGGGCATGGTGCACGGCGGTCAGTTCGGGCTGATCTTTGCGGCCATCGGATTCGCGTGGTGTTGCGTGGCCGGCGTGGCCCTCGTGGCCATCGCGCGCCGCCGCGGCTGGGTCGACGAAGCCGAGGCCGCGGCCGAAATCGAGCTCGCGGACGAAGCCGAGGAGCGACGCCGCGGGCCTCTCCCGGTCGGCTCCCTCGAGCCCTTGACCACGCAGGTCGTCGCCGTCGCCTTGGTCTACCTGGCCGTCTACCTGCTGCTCGAGTGGCTCGCGCCCCTGGCCCCCGAAAAGCATCGCCCTACCTTGTGGGCCTTTCACTTCATCTTTGCGACGGGCTTGGCCCTGCTCGCGCGGGCCGGGGCCAGCCGCGTGTTCAAGCCCGAGAACAATCCCCTCGACGACCGCCTGCTCGCGCGTTTGAGCAGCTTGGTCGTCGACGTCACCACCGCCTGTGCGCTCGCGGCCGTGAACTTTGGCGTCGTGGTCGAGTACGCGGGACCGATTTTGTTGTTCACCTGCACCGGCGGCCTGGTGACGATCTTTTGGGTGCTGTGGCTCTCGCGTCGCGCCTTCCCGGTGCTCAGCGTGCACCACGGCATCTTGACCTTCGGCGCGATGACGGGAACCGCGACCACGGGCATGGCCTTGCTGCGCATGCTCGACCCCGAGCTGCGCACGCAGGCCGCCCGCAACTACGTGCTCGGAAGCGCGGGCGCGTCACTGATCGCCTTGCCGATGCTCGCCTTCATCCCCTACGCGGTCAGCGACTGGCCGGCCAGCTACCCGGGGCGCGTGTGGCAGCTGATGCTGATGCTCGGCGGCTACGGCCTGATCTTGCTGCTCGTGTGGCGCAAGACGACACCCTTTCGCTTTTTGCGGCCGCTCGTGTCTTTGTGGCCCGAGCGGCCCAAGGACGTCTAGCTCGCCGCTCGCTCAGGCGAGCAGCGCGGCAAGACGCGCGTCGGCTTCGACCCGGGCGGCCCGCCATCCGTCGGTGGCCAACACGCTGCGCGCGAAGTCTCCGCCTTGGCCACGCCACTGCCCCAGGGTCATGAGGTTCCAGATGCAGGGCTTCACGTCCGCGTAGACCAAGGTGTGCAGGGGATCGGTGGCCGGCCAGGCGTTGGGGTGATCGAAGTCCCAGGCGATCAGGTTGGCCAGCGCGCCGACCTCGATGCGGCCGGCCACGAAGTCCGGATGGGCGGCCCCCGGCGCCCCCCACACGCGCGTCAATAGCTGGCGGGGTGCGCACGCGGACTCGAGCGCGGCCCAGCCCTCGCTGCGTCCGGTCCAGGCCTGCCGTGCGCACGAGGCCCGTTGCGCGGGTGAAAGACTCGGCTTGGCGAGCAGATCGGACAAGGCCGAGCCGTGACTCGCAGCCTCGCTGCGCACGCTCGCCACCCACGCCAGCTCCGCGCGCGGATCCATGGCGTCGTTGCTCGCGGCCGCGTCACTGCCCACGAACCACGAACGGCCCTCGCGGATCCATGCGTCGACCCGCGCGCGCATCGCAAAGAGGCTCTGGGCGCGAGGGCAGAACACGAGGTGATGCCGCGCCGGATCGAGGCCGGCCATGCTCTCGAGCGACGCGAAGATGGCGTGCACGTTGAGCGTCGAGGGGGCGCGGTCGAACAGACCGAGACGCGAAAGCCAGGTCAGCGGCTCGACGCCCTCGCGCGCGACCACCCGCTCGACCTCCTCGGGCGACTGGGCGACGTGGCTGTGCACCGGAAGTCCATGGCGCTCGGCTGCGGCCGCGATGCGCGTCCACGCCTCCCCCGAGACCGTGTCCGTGGCGTGGGGCCCCAAGGCGGCGTAGATGCCTTGCGCTCGACGCCCGGCGTCGCCATGCAGGGCCAAGGTCTCCTCCCAGGCGGTGTCGAAGTGCGCGACGCCGGGGCCCTCGAGATCTTGAAGGGTCGAGGCGAGGACGCCACACACCCCCACCTCGGCCAAGGCCTCGGTCACGGCTCCGCTGAAGTAGTAGTGGTCCCAGACCAAGCCCACCCCACACAGCAAGCTCTCGTAGGCCCCGACGCGGGCGAAGGCCCGTACGTCCTCGGCGCTCATGCGACGCTCGATGGCGAAGAAGTCCGCCTCGACACGATTGCCCCCGGCGGCGTCTTCGACCGCGCGGCCCCGCAACGCGGCCAAGGCCAGGTGGGTGTGCGCGTTGACGAAGGCCGGGGTCACAAGGCGCTCGCCCAGGTCTTCGAGCTCACCGTCCGGCGGCGGCCGAAACTCGCCCTCGTGGATGGCCGCAATGCGCCCCTCCGCGAGTTCGAGCGTGGCCGGCACGATGCGTTGGCTCTCGCCCTCACCGAGCAGCACTCGCTCGCTTCGAATGGCCGAGGGCATCACGCGCTCATGATAGCGCGAGCATGCTACGCCGAGTCGGGCCGCTCAGGCCTGCAACATCTGCTCGGCCATCTCGCGCGAGATGGCCGCCTTGTCGGCGAGCTCGAAGTAGACCTCGCGCTCCCGATCCCCGCGGTGCGAGGCGTTGACGAAAGGCGCGATGTCGTAGAGCACGGCCTCTTTGTCGGCCGGGTCCAGGCCCTGCACGCGGGCGCCCAGCTCGTCGATCGGCGGCGGGCTGTAGAGCAGCTCGGCGAGCTGCAAGCGGCGGCTCACCGAGACCGGCTGGCGCTCGAGCAAGGCGTCGAACTGCACGGCCTCGGCCGGATCCATGCGGCCGTCGAGATTGGCGAGCGCGGCGGCGAAGGCCACGACGAGCTCGGCGCGCTCGGCCGCCCGCGTGTTCCAGTTCTCGCGCATCTCCTGGGCCCGGTCGCCATCGATGCCCACCTTCTCGGCGATGCGATCGTGCACGGCCGCCTCGATGTCCGAGCCGTGCCCGTCGGCCAAGGCCATGCGCCAGGCCTGGTGCAGCAGCTGCTCGGCAAAGATCGGCGCCGGCGGAGGCAACTCGGCGAAATGCGTCTCGAGCTTGGCGCGGTCGGTGAGCACCGCGAGCCAGTGCTCGGACTCGCTGTCGTCGAGGCGCGCGTTGACGAGTCGGACGATCTCGTCCCACTCCCCCACCTCGAGCACATCATCCGCGTGGGCGATCATGCCGCACGCGACCAGCGTCCACTCTTGCTCCGGGGTCAGTGCCATCCTTCAACGGCGGTCTCGGCCGCCGCCCACAGTCTACCGGACTCGCGCGCACAAAAGAACGCCCCGGCGCGCCCTACTCGAGCTCGTGGTGCCAGGTATCGAGGGCCATCGCCTCGGGCGACTCCAAGGTCCACAAAGAAGCCGGCAGATCGGCCAGGATCCGGGCCCATCCACTGGCCTCGACGCGCGGCATCAATGCCCCCGGCGCACCCGCGCGCTTGCGTGCGCGTGCACCGAGTTTCACGCCGCTGCCGCCCTCGGCGAATCCCTCGTCGATCGAAGGCCCGGCCAAGATGCGCGGAATCTGGAGGCCGAAGAGGCTGCGGATCTGGTCGATCAAGCCCGGCGTGGGCGGGTACGCGCGCTGCGGGGTGGTCTCGGGGAGGCCCGCGATCTCCTTGGTGCGCACCAGCGCCTCTCGCAATCCACCGTAAGCGTCGACCAAGCCGACGTCGATGGCCCGCACGCCCGACCACACGCGACCGCGCGCGACCGCGTCGACCTGCTCGGGGCTCATCGAGCGCGCCTCGGCCACACGCTTCGTGAATTGATCGTAGCTGAACTGGATCGAGGCCTGGGCCGCCGCGCGCTCTTCGGGGGTGTAGGCCTTGAACCACGAGCGCATGTTGGCGTGCGCGCCGTAGCCGACCAGATCCATGCCCACCCCAAAGCGCTCGAGCAGGCCCGAGAGATCCATCTTCGGGTAAAAGATGCCGATCGATCCGGTCGTCGTGGTCGCGTCGGCGAAGATATAGCTGCCCGCGGTGGCGATGTAGTAGCCGCCCGAAGCCGCGACCGATCCCATCGAGACCAGAACGGGCTTTTCTTTGGCCGTCAGATCGAGCTCGCGGGCGATGGCCTCGGCCGACGAGACCGACCCACCGCGACTGGCGATGCGGACGACGACGGCCTTGACCGTCGGGTCCTTGCGCAGCTTTCGGATCTGCGCGGTGAGCGTGTCGCTGCCCGCGAGCTTGCGCCCCAAAAAGGGAATGTAGGCCGACTTTCCGGTGACCAGGTCGCCCTCGACGAAGAGCACGGCCACATGGGCCGGCGGGCCCCAGTTGTCGGCGTGCCGCGGGCCGGCGTCGGGCTTCTCGATCCGCACCGGCTTGCGCAGCCATGCCTCGAGCTTCTCGTCGAGCTCGTCGGGCCAAGCCGTGCCGTCGATGGCCCCCATGCGCTCGGCCCGCTCGGGGGTCAGAGGCGCGGTGTCGATCCACCCCGCCACCTCGCGGGCTTGGTGCCCACGGTCCCGCGCCACGCTGCGCACGACGTGGTTCCACGCGTCCATCAAGAGCTGATCGCGCTGCGCGGCCACCGGCGCACTCGCGTGCTCGTTGGCGTAGATCTCGGCCGCCCCCTTGTACTCGGCGATCCGCACGAAGTCCGAGGCGACGCCGAGACGCGAGAGAATCTCGCCGTAGTAGAAGCTCCGCAAACGTACGCCCAAGATGGCGAGCTCGTGGGTCGGGTGCGCCCAGATCCGATCGGCCGCGGCGGCCAGGAAGTAGTTGCGCGTGTTGGGCCCCTGCACGTAGGCGACGACTTGGCCCCCCGTCGAGCGAAAGCGCAGTACGGCCTCGCGCACCTCTTCGATCTGCGCGTAGGTCATCCCGGCGCTTCGCAAGTCGAGCAGCATGGTCGCCGCCCGCCGTCGCGCGAGGTCGTCGATGGCCGCGACCAAGCGCGCGGTCCCCCGCTCCCCCCGGTAGTCGCCGAGGTCGAATCGCGTGACCTTGCGAGGCCGGGCCCGCGCCGAATCTCGGTAGGCATCGGCGCTGATGCGAATGCGACCGTGCCCACCAACCACGCCGCTGGCCGGCTCGGTCCCCGCCGCAAAGTTGGCGCCGCCGGCCACCCCCCAGTGCTCGGCGTCGACCTGCAGTCCGGCCATGAACCGAAGGCCGCTCTCGACGCCCGAAGAGTCGAAGCGCTGCACACCGATCCGCTCGCCCTCGACGTAGCCGCGAAAGCCCCCGTAGCCGGCCAACAAGCGCGCCCGCGGCTGCAAGACGAAGCCCGGATTGACCTGCGGCGGCAAAGATCCGTTCGGGTAAGGCGAGATGCGCATGCCCACCGCGACCTCGAACCACGAACGCCCCGAAGGCCGCAGCGCAATCTCGGGATCGAGCACCATGCCCAGGCGTCCATCGATCTCTTCGCGGATGATCTCGGTGGAAGGAATCTCGATCGACTCTCCCCCCGGCAAGATGACGCTGGTGGTGCCGCTCCCCAGCACCTGTGGCAGCTGGATCCGCGGCTGGTTGACCCCGCGCAAGGTCAGGCCCATCGACACGAATCGATTCGCGCGCCAGCTCAAGCCCACGTCGACCAGCGACACGCCGCCGCGCAAGAGCACGTTGTTGGCCGAGTAGAGCGCCGAGGCCCCCAGCCCGAGCGAGAGCCCCCTGACCCCCCAACGCGAGAGCGGAAAGGCCATGGCAAAGGTGAACTTGCCGTGCGGCGCATCCAAGGCGAGCGCGTCGTCGCCCCCGCGCTCTCGACGGAACATCTGCTGCACGCCGATCCCCAGGCTCAAGATGTCGAAGGGCAAAGGCAGCCCCACGAAGGCCCCGACCCCCGAGCCACGCAAGCCCGAAGCCCGCGTATTGAAGGAAAAATCGATGACGCCGCCGAGGCCTTCGAGGTAGCCCAAGTTGGCGGGGTTTTGCACGGTGGCGCTGGCGTCGCCGTCGCCGGCCACCACGGTGTAGGCGCGGTCGGCATCCCGCCCCAAGGCGCGCTGTTCCCCGCGCGGCCCGGCGAGCGCGGGCTCGCTGCCAAGGACGCAGCCCACGAGCCCCGCCGCCAAGGTCATGCGCCGGCGCCAGCTTCGCGCGCGCGTAGACCCGCTCGGTTCGCGCTTGGGCAGCACGCTCGGAGCATAGCAGCACCTTTGCCCCACTCGCTGCGCTCGCGTTAAGCTCCCCCCACGGCATGGGACTTTTCGACTTCTTTCGCGGCCGCAAAGATCCCGAGCCCGGCGACGCCCCGGCCGAAGCGAGCAGCCCTGCCCCCCAGCGCGCCGCTCCCAGCTGGGGCGAGCGCTTCGCCGCGACCCGCACGCGCGACTTCACCTGGGACTACGAAGAGGCCCCGGCCCGCGCGCTGGTGACGGAGTTCCTCGAGTCGGCAGCCCCCCACTTCGCCCCCGCCAAGGTCAAGCCCTGCCCCGACGACGGCAACATCGACCTGCGCGGCGTCTGGGAAGGCCAGCCGATCCGCTTCGCGGTCTGGCTCTCCTTCGGCAGCTTTTGGGCGATCGAGATGAAGGCCCCGATGTGGATGGGCCACCTGGTGATCCAACGCGATCACGAAAAGATCCCCAAGCACAAAGACGCAGACGACCCTTGGTCCGAAGACGAAGACCGCCGCATCTTCATCGCCAAGGGCATCTTCGTCGAAGGCGGCGACGACGAGGTCGCCAACTACCTCAGCGTGTGGGCCTCCCTCCCCGAAGCCGAGCGCGTCGAGATCCTGGCCGAGATGGAGCGTCTCGATGGCCAGATGCTCTTGCGCGTGGGCGACCAAGTCAGCTTCAGCCAAAGCCCCGGCCTCCCCGACCTGCCCGATCCCCTCGCCTACATGAAAGGCTGCGCGAAGCTCCTGCTCACGACGCGCCGCGCCTGTGAAGCCCTGAGCTCGACGCCGCCGACGATCGACTTGGGGGCGGCGACCGCCCCCGTGCACCGGGCCTCGTGCACCTACTGCTCGACCCTCTTTTTGGTGACACCGGGCCACTCCAGCTGCCCGAACTGCGGCGCCCCGGCCCAGGGCTAACTCCCGGTCACTTGCCAGGAACGGTGTTTATTGGCTAAATTCGCCGCATGGGTGATGCAGCCACGTTCGCGGGACCGATCCTCGTCACGATCGTCTACCTGATCGTCTACTACGGCTTTCAGATCCGAATCACGCGGACGAAGTTCGCGTTGTCGCAGGCCTACCGCGCGCGCGGCGAAAAGTTCGACCGCTACTTCGGCCAAGACCGCGTGATGCTGGCGGCCGACCGCACGCAGCTCAACATGCTCGAGCACATGCCGCCCTTCCTCATCTTGATGTGGCTGTGCGCCATCTTCGTCGGCCCCACCGAAGCCACCATCGCCGGCGCCATCTACGTCACCGCCCGCCTCAGCTACCCCTTCCTCCTCGGCAAAAAACTCGGCCGCGACATCAAGCCGAAGATCTTGGTGGCGACGGCGGTGGGGTATCTGGTGCTGACCTATTACATCGGGATGTTGGTGCTGGCGGTGGTGAAGGGGTAGCGGGGCGGACTACCAAGTCCGGTCGCCGAAGGACCGGGATCACGGCTGGCGCCCGCTCCGCCCCATGCTAGCGTCTCCGGTTCGATGTCGGACTCGCCCCATGACCGCATCTTCAAGGCGACCTTCGAGCGCCCCGAGAGCGCGGCGCAACTTTTCCGGGCGCGATTTCCGAAATCACTGGTCGATGCCGTCGATTGGAGCGCGATGGTCGGTGTGCCGGGGTCCTTCGTGGGCCACGACCTGAGGGAACGCCACACGGACCTCCTCTTCTCGGCGCCGCTGCGCGATGAGGCAAGGACCGAAGCCTATCTGTATCTGCTCCTCGAGCACCAAAGC
>JAUIJR010000171.1 GCA_030431075.1 Polyangia bacterium
GTAGCGGTCGTCCGGCTCGGCCGCGAGGGCCTTGAGGACGATGGCCTCGAGCTTGGGATTGACCGCGCTGTTGATGGCGCTCGGCGGCGAGATGTCGACGGAGCGAACCTTCTCGAGGGTGGCGAAATCGGTGTCGCCCTGAAAGAGGCGACGGCCGGTGAGCAACTCCCACAAGACCACGCCGATCGCGAAGACGTCGCTGCGGCGGTCGAGGGCGCGGCCTTTGACCTGCTCGGGCGACATGTAGCCGAACTTGCCCTTGAGAATACCCGACTGCGTGTGCGACGCCCGGCCGGCCGCCTTGGCCACACCGAAGTCGATGAGCTTCACCTCGCCTTCGTAGGAGACGAGGATGTTCGGAGGCGAGACGTCGCGGTGGATGATGTTGAGCGGCCGCCCGTACTTGTCTTTTTTGTTGTGCGCGTAGTCGAGGCCCTCACAGACCTGCATCACGATGAAGCAAGCTTGCGGGATCGGAAGCGACGCGCCGGTCTGTCGGCAGCGCTCGAAGATGGTGCGGGCGTCCTTGCCCGAGACGAACTCGAGGGCGATGTAGAAGGTGTCGTTCTCGAAGCCCAGGTTGTAGATCTGGGCGATGTTCCCGTGCTTGAGCTGGACGGCGATGTGCGCCTCGTCCTTGAACATCGTGATGAACTCTTCGTCCTCCGCGACGTGGGGCAAGATGCGCTTGACGGCGACCTCTCGCTCGAAGCCGTCGGCGCCATACTCCATGGCCTTGAACACCTCGGCCATCCCGCCGACGCTCACGCGCTCGAACAGGTGGTAGGGACCAAAGGTCGGCAGATCGTTCATCGAAAACTGGGCACTCCTGGCCGGTGGGACGAGACCCGCCGTGGGCCCCGTTTGCACCTGGTCACCACCGGGGAAACGAATGCCTCCCGAGGCCGGCTCACGCCGCGCGGACCAGGGAGGATCAGACTGTGCCGGCCACCAAAAGTCAACGATTTCCAGCCATTCCGGGCGTTTTTGAGCCTACATCGAAGACAGCGTGCAAGTGTCTCCTCTCGCGGCCGATGTTAGGATGTGGGAGCAGGCAAGATGCCCAGCCAAAAAGACTCGGATCTCCAGATCGGCGCCGTAAAGGGCGCAGTCGCGCCTGAGGGCGTCGACGCCGTCGAGGGCAGCGAGGCCGCCGGCGCGGCTGAAGGTGCGCAGAGTGCGGGTTCCATCGAGGCTCTGACCCAGGCCCTGGCCGCCGGAGACATCGACGCGGTCGAAGCCCAGCGCCGACTGATCGAAGCCGTCGTGGCCGAGCAGCTGCCCGAGGGCTCGACCCCCGAGATCGAAGCGGCCTTGCGCGCCGAGGTCGAGAACCTGCTGGCCGACGACCCGACCTTGCAAGCGCTGCTGCGACCGGGCGCCTAGGCCCGACGAGAGCGGATCTCAGCTGGCGAGCACGGCGTCGACGCGGGCACCCACATCCGCGCTGCGCGGGCTGAAGCGTCGAAGCGCGTCGGCGACGATCTGCAGGCGCTCGGGGGGGTTCAAGCGCCGGTCCACGATGATGCGATACTCGCCTTTGACTCGACAAAGTCCGCCGACCCCTTGGACCAGTCCGGCCATCGGCTCGTAGCAGACCTTGACCGAAAGCTCTTGGGCGAGCGATTCGAGCTGGGAGAGTTGCTCTTGCAAGCTCATCTTCGCCGGCAGATTGCCCCAAAGGCGGACGAAAAAACAAGACGTTGCGACGCGCGTCGACCCACGCGCCGATGGGATCTACTCGGCCTCGTCGCCGGGCGATCCCGCCGTGTCGTCGGCGCGAACGATCGGCAAGGTGAAGGTGAAGGTCGTCCCCACCCCGATCGCGCTTCGGGCCCAAACGTCGCCACCATGCGCTTCGATGAGCTTCTTGACGATCGAAAGGCCCAAGCCGGCGCCGCCGTGCTCGCGCGTCGAGCTCGCGTCGACTTGGTAGAAGGCTTCGAAGATCCGACCGAGCTGTTCTTCGGGGATCCCGATTCCGGTGTCCCGCACGGAGATCGCCACCGCGTCGTGTTCCTCGTCGCCGAAGAAGTCCTCCTCTTCGAAGGGGCGCTTGATGGGGGCCGTCTTTGCGGTGATCACGACCTCCCCGCCCTCGCGCGTAAACTTGATCGCGTTGTTGAGCAGGTTCACCAGGACCTGGTGGACCTTGTCCGCGTCGGCCGTGACGATCGGCAAGTCGGCCTCGATCTCGTGGCGCACGGTCACGTCGGCCCGCTCGGCACCGAGTTTCACCGCATCGAGGGATCGCTCGGCCATGTCCGTGATGGCGACGGCCGCGACCGAGAGGTGGACCATGCCCATCTCCATCCGCGACATCTCGAGGATCTGCGTGATGAGGCGCAAGAGCTCCTCGCCGCGATCGAAGATCGTGGTCACGTACTCGTTTTGTTCTTCGTTGAGCTCGCCGGCGATCCCCTGCAAGAGCATCTCGGCGAAGCCGATCACCGAGGTCAGGGGCGTGCGCAGCTCGTGGGAGACCGTGGCCAAGAAGTTGCTCTTGAGCTTGTCGAGCTCGCGCAGGTGCTCCACGGCGCGCTGAAGCTCGGCATTTTGGCTTTGGAGGGCCAAAAAGCTGCTCTCCGAAGCAGCGAGGTGAAGCTCCGAGGTCACCCAGGTGGCAAAGCCGGCCTGCAAGAGCGCCCCCATGACCCCACCGATGGCGTCGGCGAGCTCGTCGAGGCGTAGGGCCTCGGAGTCGGGGGCGCCAAAGACCAGCACGCCCACCCGGTCGGCGCCGGCGTAGGCCGCCCGCGCCTCGAACTCGCGCTCGCCCAAGCCGAAGCGACGCTCCCCCAGTCCGCGGGCCGCGGCTTCGGCTTCGGGGGGCAGCTGCTCCCAGCCGGCCATTGGGCTGTCCGGCTCGGCGAGCACCAAAAAGGCGGAACCTTCGGCGTCGAAGATGGCGAGACCGTCCAGTCCCCAGGCCAAAAAGGGCCGCAAGGCGCGCTCGAGATCATCGCGCCGGGCGATCTGTTCCAGCGTCGGTGAGCGGTCCGCGACCGAGGGCTCCATGTTCATGCGTCGCCCTCCTCTCCGACCACCGCGTCGAAGTCGTCGCCCTCTTCGAAGTCCTCGAAGTCGAACTCTTCGCCCGGCGTGGGGTCGGGGTCGATCTCCGGTCCTCCGCCCGGCTCGAACAGGGCGTTCACGGCGACCATGAACTCGTCTTCGGTGACCCCGAAACGCTCGAGCAAGCCGTAGTTTTTCTCGAGCTTGCGCCAGCTCGCCCGCGCCAAGCCCAAGAAGGTCTCGGCCACACCGATCCCCTCGATGGCCACCGCGGCGTAGACCGGCTCTTTGCCCTTACGGCCGATGCGGGCGACGTCTTCGTCGCTACGGATCCCCGGAAGGTCACGCTTGTTGAACTGGATGACGACCGCGACGTCGTCGAAGCTCAAGCCGTTTTGCTTGAGGTTGTGCTTGAGGTTGGCGAAGGACTCGTTGTTGTTGCGGGTCTCGGAGATCCGCGAGTCGGCCACGAAGGCGACACCGTCCGCGCCTTGCAAGACGATCTTGCGCGTCGCGTTGTGGATGACCTGCCCCGGCACCGTGAAGAGCTTGAGCTTGATGGCCAAGCCGCCCTTGGTCATGAAGCGCAGCGGCAAGAGGTCGAAAAAGAGGGTGCGGTCGTCCCGGGTGTCCAAGGAGACCAGGTCGCTTCCGGTCCCCGCCCCCATCAGGCGGTGCAGCTGCTGCAGGTTGGTCGTCTTCCCGCTGAGCGCGGGGCCGTAGTACACCAACTTGAGCGTCACCTCGCGGTGCTGGACGTCGATGTACACCATCCGTCGGCGATGATACCGAAGCTCCCGGCCGCTGACGACGATCGGGTCTCGCGCACCTTGCGGGCCTCGGTCACGGCGCGCGGGCGACTCAGTCCGAGCGCTCCGAGGCCGCCTCGGCCGCACGGCGCAGGGCTTGGCGGCGTGGCGTGGAGTCGGGGTCGGCTTCGAGCGCCGTGATCAAGCCCTCGACCGCCTCGCGCTGTCGCCCCGAGGGCGCGCGCGGCACTTCGAGGGTGACCACCACGTACTGATCCCCACGCTCTCCGCGTCCGTCCGGAACGCCCCGCTTGCGCAGGCGCAGACGTTTGCCCACCTCGATCCCGGCGGGCAGATCCACGCGCACCCAGCCGTCGACGGTGGGCACCTCGATCTTCGCCCCCAAGCTCAGCTCGGGGTAAGTCGCCGGATAGTCGATGAGGATGTCGAGGCCCTCGCGTCGCAAAAAGGGGTGCGGGCGGACGTTCACCGTCACGCGCAGATCGCCGGCCTCACCGCCAAAGCGCCCGGGCTCCCCCTGCCCTCGCAGCACCCGCTCCGCTCCGCCTTCGGTGCCCGGCGGGAGACGAACGGTGAAGCTGCGCTGCTCTCGCCGACGCCCCGAACCGCGGCAGCTGCTGCAAGGGTCGAGTTGGATCATCCCCATGCCGTTGCAGCGTCCACACACGCTGCGACGCGAAAAAAGTCCGCCCGTCTTGAGCTCCCCGCGCCCTTCGCAGCTCGGACACAGCTCGGCCGGACGTCCCCCGGGAGCCGTCCCCTCCCCCGCGCAGCTCGAGCACAAGCCTTGCGCTTCGAACTCGATCTGATGGGTCGAGCCGAGCACGGCCTCCGCAAAGTCGACGGTGAGCGTGTAGCGCAGGTCGCTGCCACGACGACGTCGCTCCCGGCGCTGCCCAAAGACGTCGCCGAAGACGTTGTTGAACAGATCGCGGGCCGAGGGAAAGGCCGTCCCCTCTTCGATGGAGACGCGATCGGGCAAGAGTCGCGCGCGGTCGTAGTTGCGGCGCTGATCGACGTCACCCAAGACCGCGTAGGCAGCCGAGACCCGACGAAAGCGAGCCTCCGCATCGGCGTCCCCGGGAAAGCGATCGGGGTGGCACTCGAGGGCCAAGCGCCGATAGGCGCGCTTGATCTCGTCTTGGGTGGCCTCGCGGGTCAGGCCCAGGACCGCGTAGTGATCGGGCTTGGCCATGCGCTCGACGGACCTCGCCGCAAAAGAGGGTCAGCCCTCGCTGCCCGGGTCGTCCTCGCCCTCGCTCGCCGAGAGCATGGCCTCGTAGATCTGATGCGACGAGGTTTCGAGGCGCCCCAGCACCTCGCGGAGTTTTTCGACGTCGGAGTCCTTGGCCGCCAAGACGCGCCGGAGCTCGCCCATGTCGTCCTCGATGTCCTTGCGGTCGACCGCGTTGAGCTGCTCGCCAAAGGTCTCGAGCGAGCGCTCGCAGGTGTAAAGCAGGGTCTCGGCCCGGTTGCGCAGGTCGGCCATCTCGCGCCGGACGGAGTCCTCGCCCTTTTTGGCCTCGGCTTCTTCGGCCAGGGACTGCAGCTGATCCTCGGTCAGGCCGCTGGCCGGCTGCACGGTCATCGAGGCGCTGCGGTGGGTGGCCAAGTCGGTGGCCGAGACGCTCAAGATGCCGTCGGCGTTGATGTCGAAGGTGACCCGAATCTCGGGCACGCCGCGCGGCGCGGGCGGGATGTCGGTGAGTTGCAAGCGCGCCAGCGTCTTGTTGTCGGCCGCCATCTCGCGCAGACCCTGCAGCACGTGCACGGGCACGATGGGCTGATTGTCGACGCTCGTCGAGAAGACCTCGGACTTGGTCGTGGGGATGGTGGTGCCCTTGGAGATGAGGGTCGTGAACACCCCGCCGGCCGTCTCGACGCCGATGTTCAAGGGCACGACGTCGAGCAGCACGACGCCTTTGACGTCGCCGCTGAGGATGCCGCCTTGGATGGCGGCCCCGCGGGCCACGACCTCGTCCGGGTTCACCGAGCTGTTGGGCTCGCGGCCGAAGAAGTCTTTGACCATCTCGACCACCAAGGGCATGCGGGTCTGGCCGCCGACCAAGATGAGTTCGTCGATGTCCTTGGGCGTGAGCTCGGCGTCTTCGAAGGCTTGGCGGCAAGGCTCGAGCGAGCGCTCGACCAAAGGCCGGCACAAGTCTTCGAGCTCGTTGCGGCGCATCGTCACGTTGAGGTGCACGGGCGCGCCTTCGACCGCGGCGATGAAGGGCAAGTTGATCTCGGTCTCGAGCGACCAACTCAGCTCGTGCTTGGCCTTTTCGGCCGCCTCTTTGAGGCGCTGACGCGCGAGCTTCTCGTCGCGCAGGTCGATGCCGTGCTCGTCTTGGAAACGCTCGGCCGCCCAGTCGACGATGAGGTTGTCGAAGTCCTCACCGCCCAAGAAGGTGTCGCCGGCGGTCGAGAGCACCTCGAAGGCGCCGTCGCGCAGCTCGAGGATCGAAATATCGAAGGTGCCGCCGCCCAAGTCGTAGACCGCGATGGTCTGCGCCTCGCCTTGGCGATGAAGGCCGTAGGCCAAGGTCGCGGCCGTCGGCTCGTTGATGATGCGTTCGACCTCGAGGCCGGCGATACGCCCCGCATCTTTGGTCGCTTGGCGCTGGGCGTCGTCGAAGTAGGCGGGGACCGTGACCACGGCGCGCGTGATCGTCTCGCCGAGGTGGGCCTCGGCCGCCTCTTTCATCTTGGTCAAGATGGCCGCGCCGATCTCGGAGGGCGAGAAGTCGCGCTCGCCGACGCGGATCCAAGCGTCGCCGTTGGGCGCAGGCACCACCTCGTAGGGCAAGAAGCGGACGAGTTCTTCGACCTCCTCGTCCTTCGCTTTGCGTCCGATGAGGCGCTTGGCTGCGTAGACGGTGTTGGCGGGGTTCGTGATGGCCTGGCGCTTGGCGATCTGCCCGACGAGCTGCTCCCCGTCGTCACCAAAGGCGACCACACTCGGCGTGGTGCGGCTGCCCTCGGCGTTGGCGATCACGGTCGCCGAGTCGCCTTCCATGATGGCGACACAGCTGTTGGTCGTTCCGAGGTCGATGCCAATCACGCGGTCGGACATGAACAATGACTCCTGCTCGGCAATGGCCGCAGATCAGTTCTCCGTCTCGTCGGACTCGCCCTCGGGCTCGGCCGGCGCTCCGGTCGAACCCGGTCCGGCCACGATCACGCGGGCGGGCCGGAAGAGCTTGCCTTCGCGACTCCAGCCGCGCTCGAAGACCTGGATGACGACGCCGGGGGCGTGGTCGGGCGAGTCCACCTGCTGCAAGGCATCGTGGACGGCGGGGTCGAAGACCTTGCCCAAGGCGTTGATGGGCTGGATGCCCTGCTTGGCCATGGCTGACTCGAAGACGCTGCGCACCATCTTGATGCCGGTGGCGACTTGGTCCTCGGGGTCGGCGACTTCGAGCGCGCGATCGAGGTTGTCGGCGACCGGAAGCACGTCGCCGAGCACCTTTTGCAGAGCCCGGTTCACGGCCTCTTCGGTCTCGCGCTTGACCCGCTTTTTGTAGTTCTCGTGGTCGGCCACCGCGCGCAGCCAGCGATCTTTGGTCGCGGCGACTTCGCGCTCGAGCTCGGCGATCCGCTCGGCGGATTTCTCGTCGGCCTGGGCTTCGGCCGCGGGGGCCTCGGGCTCTTCACCGCGCACCGACTCGACGGCCGCCTCGGCCGCATCCATGGCGGCGCGCAGCTCCGGGTCCAAGTTCTCGTTGGGATCGGGATTTGAAGGTCCGGTCATGGCTCTGGCGTCCGTCCCACGCGAGGCGATCAGCCCCGTTCCGCGACGGCGCGGGCGGCATACTCTACCAGAGGAATCAAACGCGCGTAATCCATCCGGGAGGGTCCCAAAAGCGCGACCACGCCCGTCTCGGCTCCGCTGAGCGCGCGCGCACTGGCCGGCTCGACTCGACATCCGACCAGTGAAAAGGGAGCGGCGACCCCCGCCTTTGACCCTTCGGCCCACGCCAGCTCCAAGCCGGGCCCGAGGCCGACGCGCACCGAGGGGGCAGCCTCACCTTCGGGGAGCAGCTGACACAGCAGGTGCGCGAGTCGCTGATAGTCCTCGAGGGCGGCGAGGGTCTGCGCCAGCGCGCCCTCTTGGCCCTCGACGGCGTGGGTCAAGCTGGGCTGACCGGCGACCTCGAGCCACAGAGGATCGAGGCCGAGGCCCGAGCAGACCAACCAGCCGAGCCGCACCGCGTAGGCCAATAGCTGGTCGAGCTGCGCTTCGCGCTCTCGCACCAAGGCCGAGAGCTGCTCGCGCGCCTCGGCCAGGGTGCGCCCCACCACCAGCGCGTCGAGCTGCGCGGCCACCCGCTCGAGCTCGTCGGCGTCGCGCACCAGCTCGGTGTCGACGTCGATGCGTCGCAAGCGTCGACTGCCCTCGCGGGTGGTCGTCACCAGCAAGGCGCGCCCCGGCGCCACGGGCAGGAGCTCCACGCTGCGCAGCACCGGGCTTTGGGCCTGGCCAAAAAATCCGATGGCGACACAGCCCGAGATTTCGCTGAGCAAGCGCGTCGTCGAGTTGAGCCGGCTGCTCGCGTCACCTTGGCCCGACAAGCCGGCGGCGAAGACCCGGTGCACGGCCTGGTCCAAGCGCACGCCCTGGGTCTCGCTCGAGAGGCTGTCGACATAGCAGCGCAGCCCGGCGCGCGTGGGCACGCGGCCGGCCGCGCTGTGCGGTTTTTGGACGTAGCCAGCTTCTTCGAGCTCTTTGAGCTCGTTGCGGATCGTCGCCGTCGACCAGGCCAAGCCGTGGGCCTCGTGCAGCTGACGCGATGAGACCGGGCGACCACGCACGACGTAGTCGCGGCAAAGCGCCATCAAGATCTCGCGCGCGCGCGGCCTCAACTCGGGCACCCCTTGGATCTACCTCGACTTTCCGGTGGCGACCAGTCGCGTGGCCCACCTCGGGTCGGTGGCGGCGGCCCCGGCGCTCAGACCAACTCGGCGGCGATCTCGTCGAGCCACAGCCAGCGCCCCGGCCCCAGCTCCAGCCTGTCTCCGGGGGCCCAGCGCAGATTCCCCCGGCGTAGGGCCCCCGCGGCGCGGGCCTCGACCCACGCGCGATCGACCACGGGGAAACGACGGGCGAGATCTTCGAGACGCACGCCCTCGAGGCGCCGTAGTGCCAGCCACAGGGCTTCGCCCGCCGCCGCTTCTTCGTCGAGCCGCTCCTCGTTGAACTCGCCGCGGGCCCACGCGTCGATGCCCCGCGCGTTGCCCCGCCGATGCACCGCCGGGCCCTCGTGCCTCGCCGAGTGCGCCGAGGGCCCCAAGCCCAGGTAGTCGCCCCCCGTCCAGTACAGCTCGTTGTGGACGGCCCGCGCGCCGGGCTGCGCGTAGCTCGAGACCTCGTAGTGTTCGTAGCCGGCCGCCGCGAGTCGGGCCTCGGCCTCGAGGAGGCGATCGCTTTGTTCGGCGTCGTCGGGCATCGACCGTTGCCCGCGCGCGACGAGCTTGGGCCAAGCGCTCTCGGCTTCGATGGTCAGCGCATAGACCGAGATGTGGGCCAGCCCGAGCTCGACGAAGGCCTCGAGGTCGCGGCGCCAGGCCTCGGCCCCCTGCCCCGGCCAACCGGCGATGAGGTCGGCCGAGCAATCGAAGCGGGCCGCGCACTGCTCGATGGCCGCCAAGGCCCGCGCCCGATCGTGGACGCGACCGAGTTGCTCGAGCCCACGCGCCCCGAGGCTCTGCACACCCAGGCTCACCCGCGTGACGCCGCTGGCTTCGAGCGCGTCGAGCAAGGCCGCGTCGACGTGCTCGGGATTGAGTTCGACGGTGCACTCTTCGACACCGCTACGATCGACTTGCCGATCGATCGAGGCGAAGAGGCGCCCGAGTCCCTCGGCCCCGAGCGCGCTGGGCGTGCCGCCGCCGACGTAGACCGTACGGGGGCGCGTACCGGCGGCCCGTGCCTCGAGCTCGCGCCCGAGGGCGGCGAAGTAGAGCTCGGCGCGCGCGGCCAACTTGGCCCCCCGCCCCACCTCGAAATCGAAGTCGCAGTAGGGACACGCGCGCGTGCAAAAGGGCACGTGCACGTACAGGCCCGGCGCGTTCACGCGGCGTCGACGAAGAGTTGCCCCAACGCGTCCGGATCGGGGATGTCGTCGAAGAGCTCGACGGCGTCGGCCGTGGCCCGCGCGGCGATGCCCGCCCGCCACCAACGCGGCAGCGCCTCGAGATCGACCTTGGCCGCGTCGAGCACCGTCTGCTGCCCAGAGACGGTCTGGATGCTCGCGGGGTCGAAGCTTCCGCCGCGACCGAGGACCTGCGAGCCGACGTAGAAGGCGGCGCGCCATCCGGCCGTCGACTCGACCGTGCTCATGCTCGCCGCGAGGGCCTTGCGCACCACCGCGGTCGAGGGGAACTCGTACAGCGAACCCGAGACCGCGATCTCGCGCCCGGTCAGTCGGGCCAAGCGAGCCGCGTAGCGACTGACCATGAAGTCGTGCACCAGCATCGACTGCCCCACCACCGAGACGGCGCCGCGCGTGAGCACGATGATGGCCTCTTGGGCGCTGGCGTAGACGAAGCTGACGCCGTCGACTTGGGCCAAGGCCACGCCGGCGCGGATCACCGACTGGGTGAAGACCGGATCCAAAGGCGCGGCTTCTTGGGCCCGCTCACTGATGCACGCGGCCATGCTCTGCACGTCCGGTGCGAGGCGAATCATGAGCGAAAAGCCCTCCATCGGCACGTGGTCGCCGTAGACCTGGAACGCGGAGAAGGACTGCCAAGCGTCACTCATGGGGACAATTCTCGAAGCGGGCGAAAGGAGTTGAAGACGCGGGTCCGGCCCCTGAG
>JAUIJR010000172.1 GCA_030431075.1 Polyangia bacterium
GGCCGCGGGCGCGCAGCTGCCTCCCACGCAGGGCCGGTCGACCCACAAGATCGCGTCCCCGCGTTTCGAGAACTGCATCGGATCCGTGACCCCCACGCGCAGGGCCGGCGAGGGGATCGGCCATCGCCGCCGACTCCCGAGCTCCCACAGCTCGGCCGAGAGGTCCTGCGGTCCGGGTCGCAGCAACAAGCGCGCGCCGGTCGGATCGATCTGCAAGCGTGGGTGCTCTTCGTGGGCGAGCGGCGCGATGCCGAACTCGCGCGCTTCGAGCTCACCGCGCGCGTAGATGTGGATCTTGGCGGCACCTTCTTCGACCCACAAGGCACGGGCGTCGACCGGCGGCCCGGTACACGCCGCGAAGCTCGAGCACGCGAAGCCTGCGCACGCCAACCGTCGCCCCACCCCTCGATGCTGGCCTCTTTGCCACCACGAGACAAGCGCGGAGGCGAGCGCCGGCGGCCTGAAGGGAATAGAAGGGCCGCGATCCCTATACTGCAGCGCGCATGCCCGAGCTGCCCGCTTCGCCTCGTCTCTTTGGCCCCTCCCCTCGACGACGGCGTGCCAGCCGGCCCGGGCCCAGGCTCGGACTCGGGCTCGGCCTCGGGCTCTTTGCGGCCGCCTTGTTGGCCTGCCGGCCCGCGACGGGCCCCACCACCGACCCGGCCACGACGGCGGCCGAGACGAAGCGCTACGCCGTCGAGGTCGACGAAGAGACTCGCGCCCGCCTCGCATGGCTCGAAGCCGAGCTCGAGCGCGCCCGCGTCGAGAGCCACGTCGCCGGCATGGCCATCGCCGTCGTGCGTGGCGACGAGGTCATCTACGCCCACGGCTTCGGCGTCGCCGACGTCGAGGCGAACACCCCCGTCACCCCCGAGACCCGCTTCGCCATCGGCTCCGCCACCAAAGCCTTCTCTTCGGCGCTGGTCGGCATCTTGGTCGACGACGAAGCCCTCGACTGGGACGATCCGGTCACCCGCTGGCTCCCCGCCTTCGACCTGAAGATCCGTAACGCCGACGAGGGCGAGGTCGTCACCTTGCGCGATCTTTTCTCGCACTACACCGGCTTCGCGCGCATGAGCCTGCTGTGGGCCGGCGGCTCGATCAGCCGCGACCGCATCTTCGAGTTCGCCGCGCGGGCCGAGCCCGTGGCCGATTTCCGCGACGAGTTCCACTACAACAACGTCACCTACATGGCCGCCGCCGTGGCCGCCGCCCGCGCCGTCGACTCGACCTGGGAAGCGCTGCTGAAAAGCCGCCTGCTCGACCCGCTCGAGATGCGTCAGACCCACTTCGACTACGCGAGCGCCCAGGCGGACCCGATGATGTCCAAGGGCTACACCTGGCGCGAAGACCTCGAAGAGCTCGAGCTCGCACCGATGCGGAACATCGACCGCATCGGACCGGCCGGTTCCATCAACTCGAGCGTGATGGACATGACGCACTGGCTACGGATGCAGCTCGCCGACGGGGAGTTCGCCGGCAAGCGCGTCATCTCCAAGCGCTCGCTCTACCAAACGCGACGGCCGCTGGTGCAGATCGCGCCCGAGCGCGTCGACTACGGGATGGGCTGGATGCTGCGCAAGTGGCAGGACAAAGAGGTCGTCGAACACGGCGGAAACATCGATGGTTTCGCCGCCTCGGTCGCCTTGTTGCCCGAAGAACAACTCGGGGTCGTCTTGCTGACCAACGCCAGCATGACGCCCTTGCAGCAGACGGGTTACACCACCGTCTTTCGCGCCCTGCTCACCGACGACTACCTCGCCGAGCCCAATCCGCGCGGCGAGAAGCTCGAGCGTTTCGTCGGCCGCTACCGCCCCACCTTGCCTGGATTCGATGGCGAGTTCTTCGAGATCCATCAATCGGGGCCGCGACTGGTCCTGGAGATTCCGGGTCAAGGCCGTCTCCCCCTCGCCCCGCCCGACGACGACGATTGGCGCGCCTTGGAAGCGGACGACGAGGTCGCCATCTCCTTCGAAGAGGACGACACCGGGCGCGTGCACAGCCTGGTCCTGCACCAAGGCGAGATGGCCTTCGAGATGTTCGTCGAGGGCTACACACCGCCCGTCGAAGTGGACGCCGACGCCATCGCCGATCGACTGGGCCACTACGTCTCGGACAAGGGCCTGCGCGGCGACGTCGTGATTCGCGATGGCCGCTTGACCTTCGACCTCTACGGGCAGCTGCCCTTTGCCCTCGCCCCCGAGGAGAGCGACGGCGAATGGCACTTTCGGGCCAACTACGAGATGTTCATCGTCTTCGATCGCGCCAAGAAAAAATCGAAGGGCACGAAGGTGGGCGACGTGGTCGGCCTGACTCTCTTTCAAAAGGGCAAGACGATGAAGTTCGAGCGCGGCGAGGCGCCGGCGCTGCCGACCCTCGACGCCCTGCACGCCGCCCGCAAGAGCGCCGAGCGCCAAGGGGCCCTCGCCAAGGCCGGCGTGGTCCGGGTCGATCAGCGCATCGAGATCCTGGGCGCAGGCCTGACGAGCGACGCTCGCTTGCACTTCACGGCCGAGGGCGAGTTGCGGATGGACTCCACCTACGGCGAAGGGGGCGAGGTCGGCGAAGGCGTCGTGGTCCTGCACGAGGGTCGCGGTTGGTCGCGCTCGACCTTCCAACCCCTTCGCGCCCTCGAGGGTATCGAGCGCAGCCAGATCGAGCTCGGACACCCCCGCGTCACTTGGGGCGACTGGCGCGGCCTCTTCGACGAGGAGACGGTCGTGCGCAGCGAGGACCCCGAGCGCTGGGCGCTGCGTCTGCGCAAGGCCGGCTACCCGCCGGTGACCTACCACCTCGACGCAAAGACGGGCGACGTCCTCGAGATCGAGGGCTACGAGATCAGCACCAGCGGTGTGCGCGTCAAGGTGAAGACCGAGCTCTCCGACTACCGCGAGATCGAGGGCATGCGGATCCCCTTTCGCGTGGAGAGCTCCAACCCCCAATCGGGCAAGGTCGTCGCCACCATCACCGCCGTCGAGGTCGGGGTGACGGGCGGCGAGCCCCCCTTCGTGGACATGCCCGAGTGAGGCGGAGTTCGGGCAGCGGGACTGATACTCTCGACGCCGTGTCCCCCAACGCCGACGAGACACTGCCCGAGGGACTGTCCGGCGAGTACCCCAGCACCAACCCACGGGGCCACCGCGCCGGCGAGCGCATCGCCGGGCGCTTCGAGCTGCTCGAGCCGATCGGCCGCGGCGCCATGGGCGAAGTCTGGCGCGCCCGCCATCTGGGCTTGGACACCGAGGTCGCCCTCAAGCTGATCAGCGACGAACTCCGTGATCGGCCGGGCATGCTCGACCGCTTCTTTCGAGAGGCGCGGACACTGGCCAAGCTCTCGCACGCGCACATCGTCCGGGTCCACGACGTCGCCTTGCCCGACGACCCCCTCCCCTACTTGGCGATGGAGCTGCTCACGGGCGAGGACTTGCGCGACTACCTCGAGCGCAAGGGAGCACTCGACGCCGACGAGGCCGTCGGCATCGCCGCGCAGCTCAGCGAGGCCCTGGCCGTCGCCCACCGGGCGGGCGTCGTTCATCGTGACCTCAAGCCGGCCAACCTCTTTTTGGCCAAGGACGCTGGTCGACCGGAGGGCTTTCGACTGGTCGTGCTCGACTTCGGCACGGCCTTGTTGGTCGACGCGGTCGATCAACGCCTGACCCAAGCCGGGGTCGTGGTCGGCACGCCCTTGTACATGTCGCCGGAGCAGGCGGTGGGCGACTTGCCCAGCCCCGCCTCGGACCTCTACGCCGCCGCGATCATCTTGTACGAGATGCTCACCGAGCACGTGCCGCACGAGGTCGAGGACTTTCGGGCCCTGGTGGGTCGCCGCAGCACGCAAGCGGCCGCCCCCGTGCGAGAGTTTCGCCCCGAACTTCCGGCGAGCTACGACCAGTTCTTCGCGCGGGCGCTCGCCGTCGAGCCCGAAGCTCGCTTCGCCGATGCGACCGCCTTTCGCAAGGCCCTCGAGCCGCTGCGTCAGCGCCAGTCGCGTGGCTTCGACGACGCGGCCTTCGCCGACGCGCTCGAACGCGCGCTCGGGGGTCTGGCCGAGCAGGGACCCGCCGCCGCAGATCCGGCCAGCTCCGCCAGCTACGCGGGCGACCATGCGGACCTGGGGGACTTCCATTCGCGCCGAGATGGGCGCGCCGGTCCACGCGAGGCGCGTGCGAAGGGCTCCGCTTCGAGCGGCGCCGACGCGGGGGGCCCCGAGGCCGAGACCAACGCGCCGGCCCTCGAACTGGACTACGCGGCCGCCGGCCTCGAAGCCCCCGACGACGAACCCGCGAAACGCACGCACCCGGCTCCGCGGACCGGAGCGCTTCGCACCGCGGCGGCCATCGCCTTGGCCAGCTTGCTCGCCTACTTCACCTGGGTGCTCGCGGGGGGCGACGCCGCGTTGGCCGACGCCGCCGAGGGCCCAATGCTCGAGGCGGCCCTGGTCTGGGTGGCCGTCTTCGTCGCGGCCATCGTGTGGTTCTCCCGCAGCGGCCCAGCGCCGGCGGGCGCGACCACCGGCGCGGACTCCGAGGCAAGCGCAGACGCTCCATGAGGCCCGTCTGACGGGGCCCCTCGCCCTTTTTGGGGCCGAGGGCGTGAGCTGACCATCGTCTCGCGCCGGCCCCCCCGCGCCGCCTTGCGTGGCCCCAGCGCATCGGGCAGGCTCCGGGCCTCATGTCCGAGGAGCAAGCGCCCGAGAACGAAGCCCCCACCAACCCGGCCGAGGCGCAGATGCTCGAGGCGGCGCGCCAAGTCGAGATCGTGGTGCTCCCCGTCGCCTGCACCAACCAGGGCAAGGGCGCGCCGCTCGGCATGGGTGTCCAGCGCTGGTGGGCCCAAGAGCTCTCGCGCGTCGGCGGCAAGGCGGCCGCCCCCGTGTTCACGGCGATGGCGGATCACCAAGGCCGCAAGGTCCCGGCCCTGATGGTCTACCAAGACCCCTGGACCGAGGAGCGTGCGAAAGAGGGCGCCTCGCGCTTCCCCAACGCCAAGAAGGTCTTCATGGTCGACTTCGAGGTCGGCGAGAGCGGTCTCAAGCTCGGCGCCAAGCTCAGCGAGGCCACCGGCGAGGGCGAGACGCAGAGCTTCAATGAGCTCCAAAGCTGGTCGATCGACGCCCAGCAAGAGGAGCTGCCGGCCAAGCTCTTCGAAGCCCTGCGCGAGTCGGCGGCCCACTGTGGCCTCGAGATCGAGCACAAGAGCTGGCAAGAGAACTTCCAGACCGAGAACACCCAAGCGATGCTCTCCTTTTTGGTCGGCCTCGGAAATCTCTCGGCCCTCCAAGGCAACTGTGTCCCCGCCGGCAGCGACCAGCTCCTCAACCCCCTGATGGACGCCATCAACCGCGACCCGGGCATGGACCCCGCGATGGAGGCCCTGCACGGCATGGTCGACATCCTCGTCCAGCGCCAGATCGATCGCGCCTCGATCCCCTTGTCGGTGCAGGCCCTGCAGATCGCGGCCCAGCGCCGCCCCAAGGACGCCGACGCCTGGCATCACCTCGCCTTGCTCGCGCGCGAGCTCGGTGATCTGCCGGCCGCTCTCAACGCCTTCAACCAAGCCTTCAACCTGGCCCCCGAGTCGACGGCCGTCGCCTCGAACTTCATCCAGACCCTGCGTCGCGCCGGCGACAACGACAACGCCCTCAAGGTGGCGAAGTTCGCGGTCGAGCGCGGGGCCGACGACCCGCCGATCTTGGCCTTGCTCGGCACCTTGATGATCAACGTCGATCAGTTCGACGAAGCCGAGCCCTTCTTGCGCCGCGCCATCGCCGAGGGCCCCGTCCCCTCGGCCTTCGGCGACCTCGCCAACATCTTGTGGGACCGCGGCGACGCGGGCTCGGCCCAGCAAAAAGAGGACCGAGGCGAAGCCCTCGACCTCCTGCGCCGCGCGGTCCAAGACCAACCGCACGTGGCGAAGTCCTCCCTCGACATGCTCTTGGACCTCCACGAAGAAGAGGCCCTCGAGGACGCGACCAAGCTACTCATCGAAGCCGGTGAGAAGCACGCGGGCAACCCGGCCGTGCTCACCGCGATCTCGAACATGTACCTCGACGGCGACGACCCCGAAAAGGCGCGCCCCTACCTGCAAAAGATGCTCGAGCTGCAACAGCGCGGCCTCGACGACGACGCCTTTGCACGACGCAACCTGCTCGCGCTCGACATCGAAGACTTCGACGAGAAGTACGACGACGCGGTCGAGAAGGTGCACGCCGCCGACTCGGCCCAGCGCGCCGAAGCCGCCCGCTTCATGCGCGAGGTGATCGCCAAAGACGAGCGCTTTTGGCAGCCCCACCTCATGTTGGCCCTGGCCGTCCGTGAGACCGAGGGCGACACGGCCGCCTTGCAGCACCTGGTGAACGCGGTGCGCCTGCGACCCAACGACGCCGAGATCCGCAAGCTCCTCGCCGCCATCTTGCGCAAGCAAGGCCGCGCCAAAGAGGCCGTCGAGCACCTGCGCGTCGTCGTGGGCCTGCAGCCCCGCGAGATCGAGCCGGTCGTCCTGCTCGCCCAAGCCATGCGCGACGCCAACAGCTACGACGAGTGCCGCCGCGTGTGCGAGGCCGCCTTGCAGATGGTCCCCGACCACCCCGAGTTCAAGTCGATCTTGGCCAGCTTGCCCAGCGGCGAGACCCACTAGCGGCTGGGCGAGCCCCGGCCCTGCTTTCGCGGCCGCACGAGTTCGTAGACCCGAACGCGTGCGGCCTTTCGCCAGCTGGTGTCGAGGCGCAGCAAGCTGCGCTCTTCGAACCAGGGGTTGTCGTCCATGGGCATCAAGCTGACGAAGCGCAGGCCCGCGCGGCCGGTGGCCAACTTGCGCAGCTGACGGTTCAACATGCGGTCGGGAAAGGCCGTGTTGCAGCTGTAGACGACGGTCGCCGCGCTCAGGTCGGCGCGAAGCATGTCGCCGTGGAGGAACTCGACGCGCTCGAGGGCGCGCCAGCCTTTGGCGCGAGCGCGGGCCAAGGCATGCTCGGCGATGGCGTGTCGGGAAGGCACGAGTTCGACGCCGACGGCGCGGCCGACTCGCGTGCTCAGTGCCGCTTGCCACACCAGCTTGCCGGTGCCGCTGCCGAGGTCGAACAAGCAGTCCTCGGGCCCCAAGCGCAAGTGTGCGAATAGAGCCTTGGCCCCCGCAAAGGTCAGCTCGCCATAGGTCGACGAGCTCCCCCGCCGCGCGACGCTTCGGCGTTCGCGCTCGCTCTCGAAGAATCCATCGCCGTCCTCCGGATCGTAGAGCCCGGCGATCCTCGCCTCGATGCCGGCGCGCCCGCCCATCAGTCGGCCGCGGCCGCGTTCATGCACTTGGCCAAGGCGACGCAGGACTCGCTGACCCCCCCGAGGTCGTGTGACCACAACTCCACGTCCACGCGGTTGTAGACGTTCGACCAGTTCGGGTGGTGACACAGCCGCTCGGCGTCGAAGGCCACCCGCGTCATGAAGGCCATCGCGCTCGGAAAGTCGGCGAACTCGAAGCGGCGCTTGAGGTGCCCGTCTTCGAGATTCCAGCCCTCCAAGCTGGCCACGGCGGCCAAGAGGGGTTCGCCTTGCAAGAGCGCGTTTTGGGCGGACATGGGGGGATGGTAGCGCGGCCGAGATCTCGTGCTTCGAGCCCCAACTCGTCCCGGAGAGTCGTTTTTTCGCATTTTTGTGTTGAAAATGATTTTCAATCTCTTTATCAAGGAGCCGTGACGAGGAGCCCCGATGCCATCGACTTCGCGCGTCTCGGGCTGCTCGAGCCGCGCATGTACTCGCGCGCGCGCGCCGGTTGGTCCAAGCGCGTTCGGGCGCTGCGTCGGGCGCGGCGCGTCGAGCTCGGTGCGCAGCTCACCTTGCTCTTCGAGACGCCCGAGACCTTGGCCTGGCACATCAACGAGGTCGCCCACATCGAAGGCAAGCAGAACATTCGCCAGCTCGAGCGCGTCGCAGCCGAGTACCTGCCCTTGTTTCCGCGCCGCGGCGAGCTCACCGCGACCTTGATGATCCACGGTGGCACGCTCGAGTTCGGCGCGCGTCTCGTCGAGGCCTTCGCGCGCGGTGACGCGCCGATCGAGCTTCAGCTTGGCGCGCTCGGCAGCCCTGCCTACCTGGTCGAAGACGCGCATCACCTCGGCGCGGTGATCTACCTGGGCTTTGCGCCCACTTCCTCGGCGATCCGAGAACTTTCGCGCGATGCAGCGTGTACCTTGCGCCTCGCGCTCGACGAAGAGTTCGCGGCCGAGGTCCGCCTCTCACCGGGCACCGTCGAAGCCGTGCGTGAGGCTCTCCTTCGACGCAATCCTTCAACCCCACACCCGGCGACCGAAGTTCCTTTTCTCGTCGCCCCGGAGACCACATGGCCACACTCGTTGGAAAACCCGCCCCTGATTTCACCTGCGCCGCCGTCCTCCCGGATGGCCGAATCGTAGACGACTACGACTTCGCCAAAGCGCGCGAGGGCAAGTACGCCCTCGTCTTCTTTTACCCCCTCGACTTCACCTTCGTGTGCCCCTCGGAGCTGATCGCGCTCGACAAGCGCACCGAGGCCTTTGCCGCGCGCAATGTCGAGGTCGTCTCGGTTTCGATCGACTCTCAGTTCACCCACAACGCGTGGCGCAACACCTCCGTCAAAGACGGTGGCGTCGGCCCCCTGCGCTACACCATGGCCGCCGACACCAAGCACGAGATCATGTCGGCCTACGGCGTCGAGTCCGAAGGTGGCGTGGCCTTTCGCGCGGCCTTCCTCATCGACCAAGCGGGCACCGTCCGCTCCGCGCTGGTCAACGACCTGCCCTTGGGTCGCAACATCGACGAGCTGCTGCGCTTGGTCGACGCCCTCCAGTTCCACGAGAAGCACGGCGACGTTTGTCCGGCCGGTTGGAAAGAGGGCGACGCCGGCATGAAGGCCTCGCCCGATGGCGTCGCGGCCTACTTGTCCGAGCACGCCGAAACGCTGTGAGCCGCGCCGGACGCGGCGCGACCCCCAGCCAGTTCCGGGCCCAGGCCCAACCCCAACCCAGCCCAACGAGGTGGCGCTCAGCGAGAGCGCCCCTCGATGGGCAGCTTGCGCAGGCGACAAGTAGATCTGAACTTGCGGCTCTGAAGCAGGAGTCAGATTCCGGATCCCCAAATTCCGAAAATAGATCCTGCGTCTCAATTCGACGCACGCAGCGAGACAGGCGCCATTGCCGGGCTATCCTCCGAAGACCCCGCCCACACGGCGAGGGACAGGCGACCGACATGCCCAACACCCGCTCGCTCGCCAGCACGCCCGGATGGGTGAAGTACGCCCTCGCCTTTGGGGTCGTCCTCGCCGGAGCCGCCATCTATCGGGTGGTGAGCTGGGCCGCCGTCGTGCCGCTCACCGACGAGGACGACGCCGGCGCAGCCGAGGCGGGCGCCCGAAGAGCCCCGGATTTGGCCTACCTCGCCAAGCTGCCCACCCAAGCTTGGCAGCCCGAAAAAGACGGTCGGATCGCCGACGGCGACACCTTCATCTTCGGCCAGAACATCACGGCACCCCCCTTTCGCACGGGACGGGCGCACGACCTGGCCAGCGACCGCGACCCGGACGACCTGACCGAGCTCGAGCTCGCCTTGGAAGAGGGCGTGTATTCGGCCGCCTTTGGAGGCTCCTTTTGGCTGGCCAAAGAGCAGTGCAAGGCCGCCTACGTCGTGCAACGGTCGGAGCCCTGCTCGACGACCGCCGTCGCCGTGGCCGTGCCCACCCAAGACGGACGACTGCGCATCGTCCGGGCGGGCCCCAGCGACCTGACCGTCGACGACCGCTTCGCCGAGGAGTCCGCCGACCCGAGCTGCGAAGCCTTCTCCGCCTGCCTCGCGCGCAACGCCTGGCTTGGGCACACCTTCGACGGCCCCAAAGCCGAGTCCCACAGCCTCGTCTTGCGCCACCTCTACAAGCCGCCAACCCGCACGAAGGCCGACCAGCGCGCCCACGTCATCGAAGAGCTCCACCTGCTCGAGCAAGAGCTCGCGGTCGCCATGGAAAGTTCGGACGCCGACGAGGCGCGCCTCGAAGGGCTGCGCAACTTGATCGCCCACTACGAAGCCGTGGTGCGTGCGCTCGAGTGAGTCGCCCTACTCTCGCACCACGGTGAACTCGCCGCTCGGGTGCAGCGTGAAGCCCAGGTCGATGCGGATCCGCTGGCTCGTTTCGTCGACCAACTCCGCCGGCGGGTTGGTGAAGGGCGCCGCCCGACGAATCGAGCGGATGGCCTCTTCGTCGAGCTGATCGATGCCCGAGCTTTGGATCAGACGCACGCGGTCGAGCTCGCCGTCGGGGAGCAGCCGGATCAACAGCCGCGTCGTGCGAGCCATCGGCGCATACTTGTCCGAGTCCGGGTCGAGGCGAGTCATGACTTGGTCGGGATGCCAGTGCTGGTACACGCCTTGGCGGATCCGGTTGTAGAAGGAGGCGAAGCGGTGCCGCTTCGTGTCCATGTCGTTTTCGGATCCGACGCCGAGCGACTCGGTGGGATCGTAACTGGGCGTGAGCCCAAAGGTCTCGGCCAAGGCCGTCGAGGACCCCGACAAGGAGGGGGCGCTCGGCTGCCCGCCCGCCCC
>JAUIJR010000692.1 GCA_030431075.1 Polyangia bacterium
GCCGGCACCCAGTCCGAGTCGTAGCTGTAGTTGACGACGTTGCCCTCGTAGCTGGTGTCGTAGGGCTGCGTCTCGGGATCGGCGGCCGTGGCCACGGTGGGCACGAGCAGCGCACCCAGGCCCAGGGCCATCAGCGCCGGTCGTCGGGAAAGTGAAATCAAAGTAGGAGAGATCACGCGCACGACGGGAGTGTGCGGCAAGTCCGCGAGCGCGCGCAAGTGCGCAAGCTAGAAAATCGCTCGGGGACGGCGTTCTGCCGCACTTCCCGCCGGCGCTCTATGCGCGAGGGCGGCCGGCCACGCGCCGGACCATTCGACGCGGTGCCGCGCTGCGGAACTCCTCGCGCGCCGCCTCGAGCATGGCGATGCGTCGGGCCAGGTAGGCCGAAAAGTAGCCGGCGTAGCGGGCCCACAGGCGCGTGTCTTTCCAGTCGTCGCCCGTCACGCGGCCCCGGCAGCGCAGCGACCCACAGCCGCAGGCGAACTCGTCGTAGGGCGAGCCGTCGGCCATGGCGTAGTCGAAACAGATCTCCTCGCCCCGGGCGATCGAGCGCATGGCCACCAAGGTGATCTGGCCGCGAAAGCCCGCGTTCGGATCGCAGGCGTGGTTGATCCAGTCGCCGGGTCCGTCGCTCGTGCTGACGAGGTAGAGCTCCTCGTCGACTTGGATGGTGTAGTTGCCCACACCCGGTCCCAGCGCGGCGAGCTGCGCCGCGTCGACAATGCTCCCGCCGAAGACGGCGATGACCTCCCCGGGCGAGATGTCGCGCAGGGCGAAGACGGAGCGCTGACCCGTGGCGGTGTCGAGGCGCCCCTCGGCCAGCTCGCAAAGATGGGAGGAAGGTCCTTCGTGCATGCTCACTCCAAGTTGACGACGCGCAGGTCGACTTTGCTGACGAGGTCGTAGAGGTCCGGGCGCCGGTCGTGCAAAGGGCGGACCGTGCCGTCTTGGCGAAAGACGCTGAGCGCGCTGAGATCGAGGTCGGCGACGACCACCGTCTCGATGTTCGGATCCGCCTCGGCGATCACGGCCTCGTCGGGAAAGCCGAAATCGCTGGGCGTCAGCACGACCGAGCGCGCGTAGTTGAGCTGGTAGTTGCGGGCGGGGATGCTGCCGGCGTTCCCCGCCAGCACCACGTACATGCCGTTTTCGATCGCCCGGGCGGCGCCGCTCAGGCGCACGCGCTGGTAGGCCTTGCGCTCGTCGGTGCTGAAGGGGACGAAGAGGACGTCGACCCCGGCCAGGCCCAAGATGCGGCCGACCTCGGGAAACTCGACGTCGTAGCAGATCTGTACCGCCACTCGCCCAAAGGGGGTCTCGAACACGCTCAAGCCCTCGCCGGGCCGAATGCCCCAAGCCTCGCGCTCGCTCGGCGTGACGTGGAGCTTTTCTTGCTCGTGCAAGGTGCCGTTGGGCGAGACGACGAAAGCGACGTTGCGCATCTGCTCGCGCCGCGGCGCGGGGATGGACCCACCCACGATGAACAGGCCAAACTCCTTCGCCAGCCCCTGCAAGAGCTCGAGGTAGCGATCCTCGAAGCTGGCCAAGAAGTCCATGGCCCCCAGGCCGTCGATGTCCTCGGGCGCCGCCGTCAGCAAGCTGGCGATGCTGAGCTCGGGCAGCACCAAAAAGTGCGCGTTGTACTCGTAGGCGACGTCGGCGAAAAAGCGCATCGACTCCGCGAAGCTCTCCCACGAGCGTTGCGGGCGCATCAGGTACTGCGCGGCGCAGACCCGCATCTTGCGGACGGGCCGTCGCAAGGGCGCAGCCGCGATGCGTCGCCGCTGCGAGTTGAAGTCCGGGTTCTCGAGCTCGAGAAAGGTCGCCCAGTTCAAGCTGGGCGCATCGCGCATGATCTCGAGACTCACCCGGCGCACGCGGTAGCCCGCCTTGAGGTGGGCGTTGAGCGAGCTGTCCTTGAGCTCGCCGGCCACGACCGCGTCGACGTACTCGCGGGCCGTCATCTTGCCCG
>JAUIJR010000173.1 GCA_030431075.1 Polyangia bacterium
TTTGAAAGGACTCGATGGCCTGGGGCAGTCGCTCGGTGCGCGCGTAGACCTGGCCCAGGTAGTAGTGGGCGCGCGGGAACCAAGGCGAGTCTTCGACGGCGCGTTCGAGCTCGCGGCGCGCTCGACTCAGATCGCCGCCGCGCATGGCTTGGACCCCGCGGTTGAAGGCCGCCTCGGCCGCCTCCGAGGGCCGGGCGCCCTGGGTCGCGGCCAGCTCGCGCACGCGCAGCTGCAGCTCGAGCTCCGCCACCAACTGTCCGAGGGCATCGCTCTTGTCGCGGCCGAGAACCCCGCGATCGAGCAAGGCGCGATAGACCTGCAGGGCCTCGGACAGGCGGTCGGCTCGCCGGTACAGATCGCCGCGCAGTTGCATGGCCCAAGGCTGCTGCTCGTTGCCGCGCGCGGCGGTCTCGGCCGCGTAGCGCTCGAGCAACTCGAGGGCCTGCTCTCGATGTCGCTTGGCGCTTTTCTTGGTGCCCAGCTGCTCGGCCAGCTCGTGGTGGAACTGCGCGTTCAAGGCCAGCACCTCGTCGGGCCGGCCACGCTCTCCCGTCTCGAGTTCGGCCAGCTCCTCGGCCAACTCGAGGCGCTCTTGGCGGTAGCCCTGCGGACAGCGGGACATCAGCTCGAGCACCGTGCCGCGCTCGTCGAGCCATGCCCCCTTGGGGTCGAAGACCCGCAACAAGCTCAGATCCTCGATGGCCTGACGGCTGCAGCGCCCCTCCCCCGCCCGCTGGGCGTAGGCCAAGCCGCGCCCGCGCAGCGCGACGACCTCGTTGTCGTAGATCTTGAGCGCCGCGCTGTACTCACGAATGGACTCGCTCCAGCGTTCTTCGCGGCCGGCTCGCTCCGCCCGCGCGAGGTGGTCGCGGAACTCCAGCTGCCGCTGCTGCTCGAGCAAGACGGGATCGATGCCCTCGGTCTCGCCTTCGTCCAAGGCGCCCTCTTCGAGACCGGGCAGCCCGCCCTCGCCCTCCTCGTCTTCGCCGCCTTCTTCGCTCGCCGGCGGTGCGACTGGAGGTGCGGCGACCGCCATCCACGCGGCGCCCAGACCCCACGCAAAGGCGAAGCCGGCCGCGATGCGTCGCAGCCTCGGCGAGCCCCGGCGCACGAGAGCCCGCATGCTTCAGCTCCCTCGCCCGCGCTTGAGGTCGCGCAGTTTGATCCCGAGTTGGTTCATCCGCAGCTGGATCTTCCGCCCGGCATCGGGGTCGCCGAGCAGCGCGCGGGCGACCTCCCCGAGCTCACCGTGGCAGCGGCGATACAAAGCCTCGAGGTACTGGGCCTCGACGTCACAGCTGAGCTTGTTGAGCGAATCGTGTACGCCGAGTCGCACGCGCAAGCTCAGCCCGCCCCCGGCTTCGTCCTCGTCCTCGCCGCCGCCCAGCTCCAAGGGACGCAAGAGCTCCGAGACCGAGCGGGCCGCGATCGGCACGAGCTCCGGCCGCGAGTCGAGGCCCTCTTCGGCCGTGGGCTCGACCGTCTCGGCGCGCTCGACCAAGTCCACCAAGGTGAAGGTCACCAGGTTCGAGAGCACCATCTCGAACTGGCGAAAGGAACCCGGCCAGTCGTAGTCGCGCAGCAGCTTGAAGCTGCGGGGGTGAAAGACGAAGTGCAGGCGATCGGTCGAGCGACGACTCGGCACCTTGCGGCCCACGCCCACCTCCAGAACTTCGCGCGACATGTCCACGTCGAGACCACGCTGCTCGACGTACTGGCCGACCAGGTCGCGGTTGTAGCCGGTCGAAGCCACGCGGGTCATGAAGACCTCGACCAGGCGCTGAAAGTCGTCGCGCCGTTCGACCAAGCTCGGCAAGACCACCGCCGTCGCCGGGTTCAAGCGCATGTAGAGGTCCTCGCGGAAGCCACCTTCGCGGACCATCCGCGCGAGGTCCTCGTTCGTGGCCACCACGAGCTTCACGTCGACCACCCGCTCGTCGGCCGAGCCCACCGCTCGATAGCGGCCCTCTTGCAGCACCTGCAGCAGCGATTTTTGGACGTCGAGGCCCAAGTTGCCGATCTCGTCGAGGAAGAGCGTGCCGCCGTCGGCTCGACCGACGACGCCTTCGCGCGAGCTGCTCGCGCCGGTGTAGGCCCCCTTGACCACGCCGAAGAGGTGGGCGGCCATCAGCTCGGTGGGGATGGTCGAGAGGTCGACGGCCACGAAAGGACCTTTGCGCCGCGACCGCGGGTGCACGAACTCCCGCGCGAGCAGGGTCTTGCCGGTCCCCGTCGCGCCTTGGATGATCATCGGCAGCTGCCCGCGCGCGAGCACCGAGACCCGGCGTCGCAGCTTGGCCATCGCTTTGGTCGTGCCCCAGTAAAAGGGTCCATCGTCCACCGCGCGCACGCGGGTCGCCAAGATGCCCTCGACCTGAGCTTTGAGGGCGCGGGCGTCGAGGTACTCGTCATCGAGCAGGTAGGTGAAGTCCTCCGCGTCGAGTCGATCGGCGTCCGCCTCGATCGGGAGGTCGTCGAGGGAGGTCATCACGATGACCGGGAGGTCCGGATGCTCGGGCCGAAGGGCGTTGAGGATCTTCAAGCCCTGTGAGCGACGCAGACGCTCGATGGCCCGCCCACGCTTTTTTTCGTCGGCCGGCACCGTGTCGTAGCCGAGCAAGTCCGCGTCCGGGATGTCGAAGTGAACATCGAGCAAGACCAAGTCGATCTCGCTGGCGTGCTCGCGCAGCGTGTCGCTGGCCTGGGCGAAGTTTCGCACCGGCGGCAAGAACTCGTGCTCCGGCATGTGGCGCCGACACAGCTCGAGGTACTTGTCCTCGTCGTCGATGATCAGGATCGAGGCCACGGCGTCAGTCGTTCATGTCGCGGAGCAGTCGACGTTGGAGGGCCCGCAGTTCGCTGCGGATCTCCGATTGGGCGGCGCGAATCACCTCGCTGTGACGCGCGAGCGCCTCGATGTCTTTCGCGGCCAAGGACGGACCCGCCTCGGCCAAGCGCGCGACCGCCTCCCCCACCCGCTCGAGCTCCGGCGGCCACGGCTCGGCCAGCTGCGCGCTCTCGCGGGCCCACAGCGCCCAGGCCGACTCGGCGTCGCCCTCGCGGGGCTTTCGCGTCTCGAGCAGATCGCTGCGAAGCGCCTCCATCAACTCGACCGCGAGCGGCGCCTCCCAAGCTTCGTCGGGGAGGTTCGCGCTCGTCCAGGCGACGTACTTGCCCAGATCGTGCTTGAGGCGTGCGACCTGCTCCAAGAGGAGGTCGGCGGCGTCGGGTTCGAGGTCCGTCACGGGGGCCAAAGGATCCCCCAGCCGAGCGATCGCGGCAAGGGGCGGGGCCGGGGACGGCTGGCGACGAGCCGCGGGCGCGCTCTCGGGCCTCAGGGCAGCTGGTAGCGGGTGGCGCGGGCGCGCCCGGTGACCTCGACTTTGCCCATCTGCCGCATCCACGTCAGGTAGGCGCGCAGCTCGGTGCCGTCGAGCTCGAGGGCTTTGCCGAGCTGCCCGATCGTCTGCGGACCCGACTGAAGCGCCTCCAGAATCTCGAGGTAGATGCGCTCCGCGTCGCGGCTCCCGCCGTCGGCGAGGGACTCGTCCTCGCTCGGGTCTTGCACGCGGGCCTCGGCCTCGAGATCCGGCAGGGCGTCACGAAGGTCGCGCAGCGTCAGCTGTCGAATTCCGTCGCCGGCCTCCGAGGCCAGGAGTTCGGCCAGCGTCGTGGCGCCGCCCATGTCGGCGACCGCCTGCAACGCGGCTTGCTTGAGTTCCTCACGCTGGTTGCGCAGGGCAGATTCAAAGAACTGTCCGATCTCCACTATGACCTTGGGCTCGTCGACTCCGGGGGGAGAAGTCGTCGAAGCGAGCGGAATATGCCACCGGCTACCCAAGGGGACAAGGCCGCGCTTGGAACTTTTTGGATGCGAAGTCCGTGTCGTGCTCGCCACTGAAATCGATCCCGTGCACGTCACTCGATGCACGCGGCCGTTCGTTCCATCGGCCAGGTTGCCAGCGCGATCACGCGTGGTCGGACACGCCGAAGGTGTACGAGTCGTAGGCGCGATGACCGTGCGGACTTGCGCGCCGGACTCGCCCTCGGCTCACCCACAAGTGTAAAGACCGAGATCGACTTCCCACGGCCCGCAGGTGTAGCAGCAATCGCCGCAACTTTGCGCTGCTTGCGGGCCATCGAGTCCGAGGCCCCACTCGACTTCGCCGGCCGCCGCACCGATGCACACGGTCTCGTCGCGGATGCATGCGATCTTTTGGTGCGCGTCGACGTCGAAGCCCGGAGTCACGAAGACCTCGCTGGCCCCCGGCCAAATCCAGTCACGATCCAACGCGAAGGCGCGCCACTCGAGGTCGAGCCCATCGTCGCACGCGTCGGTGATCAAGAAGGTCATGATCGGGTCGCACACGGTCTCCGGATCGCCCTCGTAGCCGGAGAGGCACTCGCACACACCGTTGATGCGCACCGCCTGCACGCCGCAGGGCTCGTTGTCGTCGACGGCGTAGAGCACACACCCACCGCCGGCGACTCCCGCGGCGAAAGTCGCCGCCCACAGCCCGGCCATTACGCGTCGGCTCACCGCCCCAAACTAGCGCGAAGCGAGCGCGCGCGCTCGGGGGAGAGCCCTCGGCGGGCAAGGGTCCATCCACGGCCAAAGTGCGCCCGATTTCGCTTCCTGCGCCCGGCGGGACAGCCGCAGGCCCGCCACTCGGGCTGGCGCCGGCCCAGGCGACGGCCAGTCTACGGCCAGTCGCGCCGGGTCTTGGGCGCAGGGTCTTGCTAGACTGGGGCTGCGTTGTTTGCCCCAGACCAGACCGCGCGCTTGGACTCGCCCGATGGACCGGCGGCCAGCGCGAACGCACCGCCGCCATCGACGGCCATGCCGGTCGAGCCGGAGGCGTGGGCCCCCGGCAAGCTCGTGGCCGAGCGCTACTTTCTCGAGCGGCATCTCGGCGCGGGGGCGATGGGCGAGGTGTTCTTGGCCAACGACCACCTCCTCAAAAAGGAGGTCGCGCTCAAGGTCCTGCGCGCCGACCTGGCCCAAAACCGCACCATCTTCAAACGCTTCTTGCGCGAGGTCGCACTGGCCCACTCGGTCACCGACCCGCACATCGTGCGCATCTACGACACCGGCGAGGCGCACGGCTTGCCCTACTTGTCGATGGAGTACCTGCGCGGACAGACCCTCGACGAGCTCGTCAGCGACGCGCCCGAAGACGAGGACACGCCGCCGATGACCCTCGACGAGATCCGCGAGACGGCGGCCGAGATCCTCGGCGGCCTTCAGTCCGCGCACGCGGCCGGCGTGATCCACCGCGACCTCAAACCCGCGAACGTGATGCTCACCCGCCGCGGGGCCATCGTCATGGACTTCGGCGTGGCGGGCTTTGGCACCCTCGAAAGCTCGCCGCCGGATCCAAACGAGCTCGACTCACTGGTGCGCACCGAAGCCGGCACCATCTTCGGCAGCCCCGCCTACATGGCACCGGAGCTGTGGGAGGGCGCGCCGGCCAACGTGCAGACCGACCTGTACGCCTTTGGCGTGATGCTCTACCAGATGCTCACGGGGCGACTGCCCTACGACGCCCCCAACGCGCGCGTCTTCTTGGAGAAGCTCAAGACCACCAAGCCCAAGCCGGTCCGGAGCTTGCGCAAAGATACGCCGTGGAACTTGGCGCTCTTGGTCGAGCGCTGCATGGACCACGACCCCGAGCGGCGCCCCCGCTCGGCCGAAGCGGCGGCGCGTTTGGTGGCGCCTTTGTCCCGCGCGCGACGGGCCGGAGTCATCGGCGCCGTGGGTGCGGTGGGCCTCTTTGCTGCCTCGACCTTCGTCTTGCAGGGCCAAGACCCTTGGGACGAACAGGGCTTGCCGGATGCGCTGGCCCTGGCCGATGTGCACGCCGCCGTGCGCCACTACGACGCGGGCGACTACCCGCCGGCCTTGACTCTCCTCGATCGCGTCGAAGCACGCGCCCCGGCCTCGGCCGGCGTGCATTTTTGGCGCGCCTTGATCTGGCACGAGCTCGAGGACGGAGACGCCCGCCTGCGCGGCTGTGGCGAGCGCGAGTTCAAAGGTTCGGAGCTGTGGCGCGAGATGGCCCGCTTCGCGTGCGCCGACGACTTCGCCTTGGCCCCGACCCTGCGCGCGCGCATCGAAGGCCGCGGGGCACTGCCCGAGGCTTTTTTGGCGATCGCCATCGAGCACGACTTGGTGCCCCGCCTCGAAGCCGTGCACGACGCCGGTCCCGCCTTGCGCCACGAGGCCCGCACCGCGGCGGAGGCCCTCGAGTCCGCCCCCACCTGGCAGCTCGACGAGGTCGCGCTGCCCGTGCGTTGGTCCTTGGCCCGAGCGCGACTCGAGCTCGCCTCGGGCGAGCCCGACGCGGCCAAGAAGTCGACCGAAGCGCTGCTGATGCGCTTCCCCGAGACGCCGGCGACGCGCGTGTACGCGGCCTGGCTCTTCACCCAACTCGGACAGCGCGAGCGCGCCCGCGCTTTGGCCGATCAACTGCTCGAGACCGATCCGCGCCCCGCCTTGCGCCTCGCGCTCGACGAGGGCCGGGTGCGCGAGACCGGCGTCCGTGTCGACGCCATGCATGGCCATCCCCTGCACGCCTCGGCCTTGCAGCTGTGGTGTGGCTACGCCTTTCGCTACGAGATCGAGTCGCCGCCACGACGCTGCCGCGCGCTCGCCCCGGGACTGGTGCGCGCCTTGTGGGCCGGCGGTGCCCAGCGTGCCGACCTCGACGCGATGGACCCCTTGGCGCGCGGGCTGCTCGACGCCCAAAGCGACATCAACATGGGCCACTGCCTGGAGCGCCCGCCCAAGGTCCACACCCTCGCCCACGTCGCCCCGCCCTTTTCGACCTACCAACGCCAGCTCGAGGTCGGCGCTGCCTTGTGTGCACACGACCCGGCCAACGCGGACCGGGCCGTCGCCGCCCAGCTCTCCGAGACGCTGACGGCGATGGACCCCGGCGACCCCTGGGCCAACCTCATCGAGGCCCAGGTCGATCTCACCACCGGTCGCTCGAGCCTCGCCAATAGCCGCCGCAACCTCGTCGCGGAGCTTTGGGCTGGCGCCGACCCGGACCTCCCCCTCGTCGCTCGCCTGCGCGACAACATGGGGGTCGCGGGCCTGCCTCGTCCCCCCCGCGATCCGGCTGCGATCCAGCTCGGCTTCCCCGAGCCCAGCGAGGACGAGGGCGACGACGACGACGACGACATCTCCTCCGAGCTCGACGACGAGCTCGCCACGGAGCCAGATGCGGATCCCCCCTCCTCTGCGCTCAGCGAACTCAAAGACCCTTTCGCCGACCGACTCGCCGACTGAGACGCCGGCTGCGCCACCGCAGCCCGCTTCGCGGCGACCTTGCACCCCGTGACCGACTTCGACTCCGTTGAACTCGACCTCGCCTCGCGCGACGCCGCCTGCTTGTGGCACCCCGCCACGCATTTTCGCGACCTCGAGAGCCTCCCTCCCCTTCCGATCGCCGCGGCCGAGGGCTGTGAGCTGATCACCTCCGCGGGCGAACGCATCCTCGACGGCATCAGCTCGTGGTGGACCTGCTTGCACGGTCACGGGCACCCGCGGATCGTCGAGGCCGTCTCCAAACAGGCCGCGCGCCTCGACCACGTGATGTTCGCCGGCTTCACGCACGCGCCGGCCGTCGAGCTCGCCGAACGCCTGCTCGCACACGCCCCGCGCGAGGCGAGCGGCGAGTCGGCCTACGGCAAGGTCTTCTACTCCGACTGCGGCTCCGCTTCGATCGAAGTGGCCATGAAGCTCAGCTTCCAAAGCCATCTCCAGCGCGGCGAGCCCCAACGGCGCCGCTTCGCGACCCTGGCCAACAGCTATCACGGCGAGACCATGGGCGCGCTGTCGGTGTGTGGCGCCGACGCCTACCGCGAGCTCTTCAGTCCGTTGCTGCTCGACGTGGTGCAGCTCCCGGCCCCGAATTTTCCCGGCCATCGGCACGCCGACCTCGCCGAAGGTCGCGGCCACGATGACGCGGCCGCCGACGCGGCCTGCGCCTTGCTCGACGCCCACGCCCATGAGCTCTCGGCCCTACTCATCGAGCCGGTGGTGCAGTGCGCCGGCAAGATGGCGATGACCGGCACCGGCTACTACGCCCGCATCTGCGAGCACGCCCAGTCCCTCGGCATCCATGTCATCGCCGACGAGATCGCGGTTGGATTCGGTCGAACGGGACGACTGCTCACCACCGACTGGACCTCGCTGCGCCCCGATATGATCTGCTTGTCGAAGGGCTTGTCGGGGGGCGTGCTCCCGCTGGCTGCGACCTTGCTGCGCCGCGGATTCGAAGACGACTTCAAAGGCGCGCCCTCGCGTTCGTTCATGCACTCACACACCTTCACCGGCAACCCCGTGGCCTGCGCGGCCGGGGTCGCCAGCTTCGACATGCTCGTGGACGAACGAATCCCCGCGCTCGCGCCGAAGATCGCGGCCATGGCCCGCGCTCTCGAGTCCGTCGCCGCCGACTGCCCCGAGGTGAGGGCCTGGCGACAAGCCGGCTTCATCGGCGCGCTCGAGCTCGAGGTCGACGCCGAGGCCGTCGCCGGCGGCCGCCTGGGTCTCGCCTTGCGACGCGCCGCCCTCGAGGCCGGCGTACTCCTGCGACCTTTGCATGACACGATCTACTGGATGCCCCCGTTGATCGCGGGCGAGGCAGAGATCGAGCGGCTGCGCGAGGCCAGCGTGAAGGCGATTCGACAGGTGTGCCGGGCGGGCGAGTCCACGAAAACTCATCACCGCCGATAAAAAATGTAGTGACCACGTCAGGCCGAACGAGGTGGCCGCGGTTCAGCCTCCGTCGCGCACGAAAGCTGCCGGGGTCGCGTCTCGCTCGGGTAGACTCTCTTCGTCGCTGCGTTGCCGCTTTCGAATGACGATGGACCGAGTTCCCCCGCCACCGAGTCGGCGATATCTGATCGCGGCAAGAGACGTGTCGACACCCGTGTTCGAGTTCTCGTCGGAGCTGATCGAGACCGACTCGGGCCCGCGCTGCGCCGGCATCATGAGCCCGATCCGCGACCGCTTGATCGGACTCGAGACCCTCGGCGAGCTGCGTGAGTCGGCCGAGCCCGATCTCGCGGTGCTCGCGGAGGCCGGGCGCATCGAGCCGAGTCCAGCGATGTGGCTCTTTCGCGGCCACGGACCGCAGCGCAAGCACCAGTGGCGCTTGGACCCCCGGCTCGGAGCAGAGCGCGAGGCCGTGGCCGAGGCCCTCTTGCGCGCGCACCTGCCCACCTATCGCGCGCTCTATGAACGTGGCGTCGCGCTCATCGTTCACCTCGAGCTCGAGCCCGACGACGTTCAGGCCCTGCGAGACGCTGCGCGGCGGCTCGCCCGTGAAGGCCGCGACCGCCACCTGATGATGGTCGCTACGCAGTTCACGACCCTGAGCCTGGCCAAGTTCAAAGAGAGCAGCTTCGTGCGTCAGTTCCGGGTCTACGCGCGCAAGGCCACCCGCATGACCGGGACCTTCGCCGCCATCCGCGACGACGAGCACCGAAATTGAAAAGAGGCGCGACCGTGGTCGCGCCCCTTCGCCGTCGAGGACGGCAGCCGACTCAGGGTCGGAAGAAGGCCGAGGCGGGCACGGCCGCCTTGCCACTGCCGTCCTTGTCCCAAGTGAACTGCAAGGCTGCGTTCGGGGTGGACGCGGCGTTGAAGTACTCGATGACGACGTCGTACTCACCGGCCTCGAGGTAGACCAGCTCGCAACCCTCGGTCGCCTCGTGGACACCGTCGACCTCGACGACCAAGGTGTCCATGAGCAGCAGGCGGCTGCCGTCGTCGCTGTTCAGGCACAAGTTGTACTCGCCCTCGCCGTCGACGCTCAGCGAGCCGCTGAAGCGAATCGCGTAGTTGCCGAGATCGGACTCGAAGTCCGAGGCGGGCGTGGGGGCGATGTCGAAGTTGGCCAGGGCGATGGTGCCGCTCGCCGAGAGGCTACCGAAGTCGGGCAGGCCCTCGGCCTCTGCGTCGAGGGCGTAGACCGTGCCCACGAGACCGTGGAGATCGTCGACGGCCTGCTCGAAGGCCGCGTCGCCACCCAAGGCGGTGAAGCTGTTGCTGGTCGAGCCCTTGCCGACGCCGGCGGCGACGGAGATGTTGCCGCTCGGGGCGCCCGCGGGCACCTTGGCGACGAGGCGATCGCCGTAGACCGCCACGACCTCCCAGGCGGTGCCGCCCGAGCTGACCTTGTTGTCGGCGGCCTCGGCCACGAAGCCGGAGCCGAAGATCTCGACTTGCGATCCCGCAGCGGCCATCGAAGGACGAACTTCGCTCACGCTCAGGTCGACGCCGGATTCGGGCGGGAGAGCGACGACCACCTCGGTGCGGACATCCTTGGGCGTCTCGAAGGTCTTGATGCGACCGCCGTCGCGGCTGAGGCGGGTGCCGGTCTCGATGCCCTGCGTGGCGCGACTCGGGGTCGTGGCGCTACCGCCGTCGGCACCGCCGGCCGCGGCCTCGTCGGGGTTTTGGGTGTCTCCCTTGTCCTTGTTGAAGCAACCGGGGAGGGCCACCAGGCCCAGGCTCAAAAGCAAAGTCGTCGTGCTGCGGT
>JAUIJR010000174.1 GCA_030431075.1 Polyangia bacterium
CGACGGCAAGAAGCAAAAGCCCCGCTACGTGCACATGCTCAACGGCACGGCCGTCGCCATCTCGCGCGCTTTGGTGGCCATCTTCGAGAACTACCAGCAAGCCGACGGCTCCATCGAGGTCCCCGAGGTTCTGCGCCCCTGGGTGGGCAGCGAGCGCATCGGGCCGCGCTAGCGAGACCATGGCCAAGCCCGACTTCCCCGGCGCCGATACGGCGACTTGGTGGGCGCACCGCGGGACGATGCGCCACGAGAACACCTGGCGCGGCATCGCCGACGCCCTCGACGCGGGGGCCGACGGCGTCGAGCTCGACTTGCAGGTCTCGGCCGACGGCGTGGTCTTCGTCTTTCATGACGACACCCTCGCGCGCCTCGGCGGCCTCGAAGCGCGCGCCCGGGCGATGACCTGGCGCCAGCTCGAGTCGGTGCGTGTCTGCGGTGGCGAGCCGATCCCGAGCTTGGCCTCGGTGCTCGAGCGCTGGCCGAGCGGACGCAGCTTGAACCTCGAGCTCAAGAAGGGCGGCGAGGCCCTGGTCAACGCCCTCGAGGGGATGATCGCCGGCCGCGAGGACGTCGTGATCTCGAGTTTTAACGCCGACATGCTGCGCAGCGCGGCCCGCCTCGGGCATCCGCGGGGCCTCTTGCTCGAGCGCCCCTCCAAGGCCTGGCTGCACGCACGCGGGGCCGAAGAGCTCGGCGTCGAGTGGGTGCACCTCGAAGCCTGCTTGGTCGCCGACTGGGTGCTCGAGCGCTACGCGAAGCAGGGCGTGGGCGTGGCCGTGTGGGGCGCCGAATCACCGGCCCGCGAGCGCGAGCTGGTCGAAGCCGGCATCCCCCGGATCATCACGGACTTTTTGACGCCGGCCTGAGCCCAGCTCGAGCCCGCTTCAGGCGCGGGGCGCCCGGCCGCGCATGCGATCGAGCTCCGCGATCATCGTCGCGCGCACCGCCTCACGCAGGGCATGGGCGTCGCCGCCGAACTCGCTCGGCGCGATCGCATCGAGCACGCGCGCCCGCACGTCGAGCTTCGCCCCGTTGCGCATGATCCACCCCGACTTGGGCAGGGCCTTGATCGTGCCGTCGACCATCACGGGCACGACGGGACAGTCGAGCTCGCAAGCCAAGGTGAAAGCGCCGTGCTTGAACTCTTTGATCTCGCCGTCGCGCGAGCGGGTGCCCTCGGGAAACATCATGATGGCCGAGCCCCGTCGCAGGTGCCGACGGCAGTGCTCCATCATCTCGGCGATGCTCTCGGCGTCCCCGCGGCGTAAGGCCACGTAGTCGTTGAGGCTCATGTTCCAGCCGATGAAGGGGGTCTTGAACACGCTCGCCTTCGACACCCACTTGAAGTGACGCTTGACGCCGAAGAGCACCAAGATGTCCCCGAGCGACTGGTGGTTGGCCACCAAGATGGCCGGACCCTCGGGCACTTTGTCGCGGCCTTCGATGTGGGGACGCCAAAAAGGCGAGAGCTGCACGTAGTGAAAGGCCCACCAGCATGTGAAGCGGTGCAAGACGGCCCGACGCCGGTCGAAGGGCGCAGTCACCAGCCGAATGACGACCGCGATCAGCCACAGCACGCCGCTGCTGCTCATCAAGTAGACCCAAAACAGGGCGCTGAGCAGCACGCGCAAGGGCCCGACGCGGATCTCTTCGTCCTCGGGCGCCGCCGGCTTCGCGGGCTCGTTCACGCGAGGGAGTCTAGCGTGCCTCGCCCTCGCGCAATGTCTTGGATCGGTCGTCTGAGCTGCGCGGGTCCCGGTGCTATCGTCCCTGCATGCGCGTGCTTTTTCGCCGAATCACTTGCGCGCTGGTCTTTGCCCTTTCGGCGCAAGGCTGCGACAAAGGCAGTGCGCCCAGGGACGCCCCCAAGCCCGCGGGCGAGGCTCGGGCCGCGTCGGCCGAGGACGAAGGGGAGGGCGGCGAAGGCCCGCTCTCGGTGGAGGCGTGGGCGCCCCAGCCCGATCCCGAGCGCGTCGCGCGGATGCGCAAGCAAAGCGACGTCTCCGGCGACGAGACGGTGCTCTTGTATCCGACCTGGTTGGCCTGGGAGGCGACCAAAGACGGCCGCGCGCAGTGGCGAGGACGCCTGCACGGCCGGATCTTCGAGCGCGAAGAAGACGACGAGATCCGCGGCATCCTCATCGAGCAGTTGCGCGGAGCCCTCGGGACGGAGGCGCTGCCTCTGCAATCGCAGATCCTCGAACAACGGATCCGTCCCTTCTTGTACGACGACGAGCGCGGCGAAGAGGTCCCGGTCGTCGTCCTCGACCAAGTGCTCCAGCCCCGCGACTCGAATCCCTCGGGCCTGTTCGAGGTCGACTTGCGCATCAATGTCGACCTGGCCCCGCCGGACTCCGTGGTCCGCAAGCAGGCGCAGGCCCTGACCCCCGAGGACGACCCGCGCGAGTTCAAAGGCGAACTCTTCTTGCTGCCGGCCGAGGGCACGCTGGTGATCTCGGACATCGACGACACGATCAAGCACAGCTTCGTGAACGATCGCCTGGCCCTCTTGCGCATGACCTTCCTCGAGCCCTTCGACTTCGTCGAGGGCATGGCGGCGCGCTACCGCGGCTGGCTCGGCCCCCGCGACCACCTGCATTTCGTGAGCGCGAGCCCCTGGCAGCTCTTCGAAGTCCTGCGCGAAGGCGTCGAGGCCGAGGGATTCCCCGACGCGACCTGGTCGATGCGCGAAGTCCGAATGGACGTGGTCGATCTGGCCAAGCTGGCCAAGCACACGGGCAGCGGCAGCATCAAGGGCCCGGCCATCATCCAACTGCTCGATCGCCTCCCCAGCTGGCGCGTGGTCTTGGTCGGCGACTCGGGCGAGTCGGACCCCGAGGTCTACGGCGACATGGCGCGCCGCTACCCGCAACAGGTCCACCGCATCTTCATCCGCGACGTGACGGACGAGGCCCGCGAAAGCGCCCGCTACCAAAAGGCCTTCGAAGGCGTGGATCCACAAAAATGGATGCTGTTCGAGACGGCGGATCAGCTGCCCGCGCGTCTCGACTGAGACCCGAGGCTTGCTCGCTCAGCCGCGGGGGATGTAGCCCATGCGCCCAGCCCGATAATCCACGACGGCCTGGCGCAGCTCGTCCTCGGTGTTCATGACGAAAGGCCCACGCCGCGCGACGGGCTCGTTCAAGGGCGCAGCGGCCAACAAGAGCAGGTCGACGGGCTTTGCCGCGGCGTCCACCCCCATGCGCACGGTCTGTCCGCGCCCGAACATGGCGAAGCTCCCCTCGGGCACGCGCCGCGCGTCATCACCCAACAAGGCGGTGCCCTTAAAGACATAGGCCGAGACGTCCAGACCCTCCGGGAAGGGCAGCTCGACGACGGAGCCGGGCTGCAAGGTCCAGTGTTGGTAGCTGGTGGGCAAGGTGGTCTCGATGGCCCCGCGCGCGCCCAAGGCCTCGCCGGCGATCAGCCGACCCTGCGCATCTTGGGCCTCGGTCTCGATCTGCGCGACCTGCTCGGGCTGCAGCTCTTGGTAGTTGGGATCGATCATCTTGAGATCCGCGGGCAGGTTGACCCACAGCTGAAAGCCATGGACGGGCCCACCTTTTTCGAATCTCTCCTTCGAGGGCATCTCGGAGTGAACGACACCAGACCCGGCGGTCATCCACTGCACACCGCCCGGACCCATGACGCCGGCGTGCCCCATGGAGTCGCGGTGCTCGAGGTCGCCGACGAGCATGTAGGTGACGGTCTCGAAGCCCCGGTGCGGATGGTCGGGCGCGCCTTTGGCCTCGTAAGGCGCGTTGTTGGTGGGCCCAAACTCGTCGAGCAGCAAAAAGGGATCCGCCAAGGCGAGCTCGCGCGTCGGGAAGGGCCGCCGCACCTCGAAGCCCGCGCCTTCCTTCTTACGCACGCCAGCGACGACCCGCGAGATGGCCCGCGACATGTCCGGCGTCTCCAGTGGCCGTCGTCCCCCCGGGGTCGGCCGAGGCGGTCGATCGCCGCAGGCGGCACCCAAAGCCGCGCCGGCCGCCAGGTACATCGAAGCCCGAAGGCTCTCGCGCCGCGTCAGGCGCCGCCAACGATCCTGCGAGTTCGCCATGGGGGGAGTGTAGCGGAGGCCCGTCGCCACGCGGGGGACGGCGGGCGCAAGGGACTGTTGCGGGCCGCCTACTGCGGATTGATCACCCGCAACCGCAACCCACCCGGATACGCGTAGCTCGTCACGTTCGTGTACCCCACCTGGTAGATCCCGAAAGGCGAGGTGCTGTCGGCGACGTGGGCGCCTTCGCTGATCGGCCAGTCGGCGACTTGGAAGCCGCCGATGTTTTGGTAGCCGGTGACCTGGGTGCCGTCGACGTAGACCTCGGCCGAGCCCATGGGGCGGACGATCTGGGCGTAGTGCTGGCTGTAGCCGGTGCCGGTGATGAACACGTAGCGGTCCAGGAACTGCTCGGTCGGCACCATCTGGTACATCGCCGGGTCGCCCGTGCCCGCGCCCTCGTTTTGGCTCTCGAGGTATTGCACCGGCATGAAGGGGCCCGTGCCCGAGACCGTGAAGGAGCTCGTCGTCGTGAAGGGATGGAACTGCCCGCGGTTGAGCGTCACCGGGGTGCCCGGCATCGGCGGCGTCGTCGTGATCGTCACGTTGTCCGCGCCCGCGTAGATGCGCCAGTGGTAGTCCTCGTTGCCGCGCTGCGGCGCGTGGGCGCCCACGTACTCCGTGCCCCAGTACTCGAGGGGGATCATCTGCTCTTCGATGTGGTCGCAGTAGTCCGCGTTCGCCGGCACGTCCACGCACATGTTTGCGCCCACCACCCAGGCGCGCTTGTCCGTTTGGATCAGCGTGCCCGATGCGTCGCTGCCCGCGATCACTTGCAGCATGTCGTTCGCGTTGATCGTCACGTTCCCCGTCGCGCCCGCGCCCACCGCCGGCACGCCCGTGCCTGCGTTCGTGCCCGAGGGGGTCAGCCAGCTCACCGAGGTCGCGTCCTCGAGGCCGACCACGTTGAAGTAGGACTGGTAGGCGCCCACATTGCGCGGGTAGGAGGCCACGATGAAGGTGCGGCCCTGCGCGTGGTCGGGGAGCAACATCGACGAGTCGTTCGTCGCCTGCGCCGTGATCGGCGAGTGCTGGTAGGCGACCAGGGGGATGTTCGACTGCACGCGGTACGCACCCCCCGTGCGGAGCACCGACACGGCCGACTGCGCCGGGCTGTTCAAGGTGAAGGCGTGGGCCTGGCCGGGGTTGAGCATCACCGCCGCGCCTACGGGGTTCTCCGTGCCGGCGGCACCTTGGTAGAGCTGCACGGTGGCGATCTCGGTGTCGGACACGTTGCCCACGATCAGCGAGGTCGAGTCGCCGATGTTGTAGTTGAGCATCTTGTTCGAGTGGAAGCTGCAGCCTACCGAGCTCGGCTCGAGCTCGACGATCTGGCAGGGGGTCAAGCAGACGCCGCCGCTGCAGCTCGTCCCGGCGCCGCAGGGGACGGGGGCTCCCCAGCCGTCGCCGGCCGGCGTGCAGGTCTGGGTGGCGGTGGAGTCGTAGCAGGTCGTCGTCGAGGGGGTGCAGATCTGGCTCCCCGTGTCGCCGTCGCCGTCGCCATCGCCGTCGCCGTCGCCATCGCCACCGCTCGTGCTCGTCGTGCTCGTCGTGCCCGTGTCGGTGGTCATGCCGCTGCCACCGTCGGTGGAGTCGTCGGCTGTGCCGGTGGAGCTGCTCGATGAGCCCTCGCTGGTCTCGGAGCTCCCGCTCGAGCCCGAGCTCGAGGCCGAGCCATCGGTGAAGGCATCGATGCCGCTGTCGAGCTCGGCGGCGTTGCCCTCGTCGCCGCAGGCCAAGGCCGTGCCGCCAAGCAGGAGGAGAAGAGAAGTTTGGGTCAGGTGGTTGCGGGACATGCGAGACATGCGAGGCACGGAGCTAGGGATGGGTGGCGGGGTCCGGCGGGCGCTACTGCGGGTTGATCACGCGCAAGCGCAGGCCGCCGGGATAGGCGTAGGAGGTGACGTTCGTGTAGCCGACTTGGTAGATGCCGAAGGGGGCGGTGCTTTCGGCCACGTGGGCGCCCTCGTTGATCGGCCAGTCGGCGACTTGGAAGCTGCCGACGGTTTGGTAGCCGGTGACCATCGTGCCGTCGACGTAGACCTCGGCTGCGCCGACGGGGCGGACGATCTGGGCGTAGTGGAAGGAGTAGTCCGTGCCGGTCACGAAGACGTAGCGGTCGAGGTACTGCTCGGTGGGCACCATCTGGTAGGAGGCCGGATCGCCCGTGCCCGCGCCGCCGTTTTGGCCTTCGAGGTACTGCACCGGCATGAAGGGGCCAGTGCCCGTAAAGACGAAGGAGCCGCTCGAGATGAACTGGTGGAACTGTCCGCGGTTCAAGGTGACGGGCGTGCCGGGCTGGGGCGGCGTGGTGGTGATGGTCACGCCGTCTTGGCCGGCGTAGACGCGCCAGTGGTAGTCCTCGTTGCCTCGGGTGGGGGCGTGGGCGCCGACGTATTCGTCACCCCAGTACTCGAGCGGGATCATCTGCTCTTCGATGTGGTCGCAGAAGGTCGTCCCGGCGGGGATGTTCACGCAGGGGACGGCGCCGACGACCCAGGCGCGCTTGTCGGTCTGGACCAAGGTGCCCGAGGTGTCGGTGGTCGAGATGACCTGCAGCATGTCGTTGGCGTTGAGCGTGACGTTGCCGTTTGCGCCCGCGGCCACCGCGGGGACCCCCGTACCGGCCGAGGTCGGGTAGGGGGGCTGCCAGGTCACCGAGGTGTTGTCTTCGATGCCGACCACGTTGAAGTAGCTGTGATCCGAGCCGACGTTCCCCGGGTAGCTGGCCACGATGAAGAAGCGGCCCTGCGCGTGGTCGGGCAGCAACATCGAGGAGTCGTTGTGGGCCTCGGCCGCGATTGGCGAATGCTGGTAGGCGACGAGGGGGACGTTCGACTCGACTCGGTACGCGCCCCCGGTGCGCAGGACCGAGACATCGCCCGGCTGTGAGGGCGAGCTCAAGGTGAAGGTGTGCGCTTGAAGGGGCGCGAGGGTGACGGCTGCGCCGACGCTGACTTCGCTGCCGCCCGAGCCTTGGTAGAGCTGGACGGTCGCGGTCAGGGTGTCCACCAAGGAGGTCGGCTCCTCGATGAAGTTCTGCATCTTGTTCGCGTGAAATGAGCAGCCCACGGAGCTGGGCTCGAGCTCGGCGACCTGGCAGGGCGTCAGACACACGCCGCCTTGGCAGCTGGTTCCCGCGGCGCAGTTGACCGGCGGCTCCCAGCCGGTGCCGCCGGGGTTGCAAGTCTGGGTGGACATGGTGTCGTAGCAGCTCATCGTCCCCGGCGTGCAGGTCCCACCGCCGGTGTCGCCGTCGCCATCGCCGTCGCCAGTGCTGCCGGAGTCGCCGTCTCCATCGCCGTCGCCGCTGCTGCCCGAGTCGCCATCGCCGTCACCGCTGCTGCTCGAGTCGCCCGAGTCGCTCGAGCCGCTCGTGCCGCTTCCGGTCCCGCTGCTCGAGCCCTCGTCGCTGGACTCGCCGCTGCCCGAGCTGAGCCCGCTATCGGTGAAGGTGTTGGCAGAGTCGCCGACCTCCGCCGAGGTGCCGTCGTCGCCGCAGGCGCTCAGCGCGAGCGCGAGGGTCGAAAGTCCGAGCGTCCAAGAACTACGAAAGCTAGGCACACGAAGATCTGGCCATAGAATCGGCGGTGAGCAAAGGGGCGTTTCCGGCGCTCGCGCGGCCCCTGCGCGAGCTTTGGACGCCTGCCTCACAAAACGCGAGTGCGCGCGGCAGAAGCTCGCAAAGGTGAGTCCAGCCGGGATCTCGACGGCCCCACAAAGTGTCCCCGTGAACCGCGGATACATCCGCCCACACGGCGACGCCTCGCGCGCTTTGCGGTGGCGCGCATCACATCGCGCCAATCGGCGGGTGAACTACAGCCCGCGCGCGGCGAGGCGGCGCAGCTCGTCGGCGTAGAAGGCCTTGTGATCGAAAGCGCCGTTGTTGTTGTCGAAGAGGTGGCCGACCTCGTCCATGTGATCGGCCGGGACTTCGCCCATCCACTCGCCCCACTTGCAGGACTCGACGCCGGTCACCCCGTCGTTATCGCCCTCGGCCAGCTGCATGAAGGCGAAAGGCGCGGCGAACAGCGGGTCGATGACCTCGCCTTCGTTGCCGGCTTGGCAGATCAGGTTCGTCGCCGAGCAGCTGCGGCCCGACCATGAGCTGTAGTAGACGCCGGGCACGTCGAGGACCTCGTCGTTGAAGGCCTCCATCGCTTCGGTGCTCATGCCTTGGACCTGGCCGACCAGGTCCGCGCCGCTCAGGCCGACCAGGCCGGCGATGGCCTGCACCACCGAGTTGATGGTGACGGGGTCGACGTAAAAGGCGTCGAAGGCTCCGGTGGTCAGGTCGGCCACCGAAGATCCGCGGTGCGGTGAGGCGACGGTGGTCACCGAGACGATGCGGGCTTCGGTGTCGAGGATGCTCGTCAGGTAGCGCGCGTCGAGTCCGCCTTGGGAGTGACCGAGCAAGTTGAAGCGGCGGCCGAGGCCCTCTTCGACCATCGCGTCGATGTGGGTCTTCCACTGGGCGGCGCGCACCGGGTAGGTGGAGAAGGCGTCGACGCCGGGCATGCGCACGGCGTAGCCGAAGGTGCTCAGGTGCTCTTCGAGCTGCCACCAGTAGTCGACGACATCGATGTAGCTGTCGGTACCGGCCATCCCGTGCATGAAGACGGTCGGGTAGCGCGTGTACTCGAGGGCGCAGCCGGTCTCGCAGCTGACGCGCAGGCGATAGTCGTCGGCCGGAGCTTCGGGGTCGAGGGGCTCGAGCCGCACGAAGACTTCTCCCGACTGGGCGAGGGTGAACTCCAAGCTCTCGCCGACCTCGAGCTCGCTCCAGTCGACCAGGGGAGCGCCCAGCAATGACTCGACGCGGACGCGCACGGCCGGACCGCCCGCGTAGTCTTCGAGGTGCAGGGCCAGGGTCGAAGCCGCGGCGCCGGCGGTGGCATGCCACGCGCCTTTGCAGTCTTGGCGGTTGGCGTCGACGGCGAGCTCGCGCGCGAGGAACTCGCCTTCGGACTGTCGCTCGAGCTCGCCTTGGGCCGTGGGGCAGCTGCTGCCCGTGTCGGACTCGGAGGACTCGCTGGACTCGCTGGTCTCGCCGCTGCCGCTGGCTTCGTCGGCCCCCTCGCTCGAGGCGTCGGCGTTCGTTTCACCTTCGCTCGAGGCGTCGGCGCTCGTTTCGACCTCGCTCTCGCCGGCATCCGCCAGCGGTGAATCGCTGTTACCGCACGCGAGAATGAACGCGGCGGCCCCTAGGGCCCCGAGCGAACGCATGCGCGAAGCTTAGCAGAAGCTGCGCTGCACCGGAGCGGCCGCGGCGGGCTCAGGCCCGCCACTCGCCGAGGGCGCGACTGAGGGCCCACAGCACGCCGAGGGCCAAGGCCAGGTCGCCCAGGTGCATGCCCACGCCAAAAAGCTCGAGCTCGGTGATCCCCAGACCGCCGTTGAGGAAGCGGGGGAGCGCTTCGATCCAGGCACCGGCGGCCAAGACGCCCACGATGCGGGGGTCTCCGACGGCGCGCCACTGCCAGCGCAAGAGCAAGACCGAGACGATGGCGGCCAAGGCCAAGGCGGCCAGGCCGTAGAGCTGTCCGATCGGGCCGACGACGGCGGGGGCGCCGAGTCCGAAGATGGCGCCCTCGCGCGCGGCGAAGTTCAAGACCAGCGGCGAGTCGAAGACCGCCTCGCTTTGGCAGCCCAAGGCGGCGGCGTCGTAGATGCGGGCGAACTCGCGGCCGTCGAGGTGCAAGGGCTCGACGCAGCCGGCACAACGCGCAAAGAACTTCAGCAGGGCGTCCGCGAGGACGACCCAAATGAAGGTGAGCGCTGCCCGGCGTAGATCGCCTGACTCGGCCCCGTAGCGCGACATCGCATCATTTTAGATCAAGGGGAGCTGCGCTCGGAATTTGCTGCGACCCGGGCCCGGAGGATCGAGGCCTCGACGAGGGGCGAAGCCGCGCGGGTGGGGAGGAGAGGGCGCGGTGGCGGCGCGTGATCCCTCGTGGCGAAGGGCCGCCGCCGCTGAAACTTTGACGCGTGTGACCACGGGGGTAGTCTCGGGGCAGCCGCGCCCCCGCGCGTCCAGAGCACCATCTAAGTGTCGGAGATCAAAGGGAAAATCTAAAAATGGGTCAGCTCGATCTCGATCTCGAAGCACCCGAGGGCCAAGGGCCCGCCAACCCCGGCGTCGTCTCGGCGCGCGCGCGTCGTAGCCGCAAGAGCGAAGAAGCCAGTGCGGCCGGTGGTGCCGGCGGTGGCGGCTCGGCCGGCGTGGTCGAAGGCGACCTCGCCGAGCAGGCGCGGCGTCGCTACTTGAACTACGCGCTCAGCGTGATCACGGCCCGCGCCATCCCCGATGTGCGCGACGGCCTCAAGCCGGTGCAGCGGCGGATCTTGTTCACGATGTTCAACGATCTGCACCTCACCTTCGACAACCGGCACCGCAAGAGCGCCAAGGTCGTCGGTGACGTCATCGGCAAGTACCACCCGCACGGTGACAGCGCGG
>JAUIJR010000693.1 GCA_030431075.1 Polyangia bacterium
CAGTAGGCACGGATTTCGACGCGACGAAGCGATGGCCAACGAGCTCGCGGCCAAGCTCTTGCTCGACGCCGGCTTGGACAAAGCCGCCGAGGGCTACCTACGCGCGGCGCACTACCTCTACTACCGTTGGGGCGCGCGCCGCAAAGTGGCCCAGCTCGAGGAGCTGCACCCCACCTTGTTGCGCGTCGAGGTCGATCCGCGCGAGCGCAAGGCCAAGACCTACAGCTTCACGAGCACGACGGGGACGATGAACTCCGAGGCATTGGACATGGCCTCGGTCATGAAGGCCTCCCAGGTCATCTCCGGCGAGATCGTCCTCGACCAGCTGTGGCGGACGACGCTGCAGATCTTGCTCGAGAACGCGGGCGGGCAGTTCGGCTACTTCGTCGTGCGACGCGACGGCGAGCTCGAGGTGCAAGCCCGCTGCACGGTGCCCGGCAGCCAGATGCCGAGCTTCGGGGCGGGCCAGCCCGAGTTTCCGGTCTCGATCATCAACAACGTCTTGCGCACGGGGGAGCCGGTGGTGCTCGACGACGCGACACGCAGCGGGCGTTTTTCGGCCGATCCCTACGTCGAGGCCCACAAGCCGCGCTCGGTCCTGTGCGTGCCGATGCGACGCCACGGTCAGTTCGAGGGCGCCATCTACATGGAGAACAACCTCACGACCGACGCCTTCGCGGCCGAGCGCGTCGAGATCATTCGCCTGCTCTCCGCCCAGGCGGCGATCTCCATGGAGAACGCCGAGCTCTACGAAGACCAGCTGCGACTCACCGAAGCGCAGCAGCGTTTCGTGCCCAGCCAGTTCCTCGAGAACCTCGGCCACACCGACATCGCCCGGGTGGATCTCGGACAGTACGTGGCCCGCGAGATGAGCGTGATGTTCGCGGACCTCCGCGACTTCACGCCCTTGGCCGAGCGCCTGGGGCCGCGGGCCATGATCGAGCTGCTCAACCGCTATTTCGGCTACCTGGGCGAACCGATCTCGGCCGCGGGCGGGTTCATCGACTCCTACAACGGCGACGAGATCATGGCGCTCTTCGGTGGTTCGGCCGATCGCGCGGTGCGGGCCGGCATCGACATGTGCCGCGCCCTCGACCGTTTCAACGAAGCCTCCGTGGCCGAGGGCGGTCCCGAGTTGGCGATGGGGGTGGGCTTGAACACGGGCTCGCTGGTGCTCGGCACGGTCGGCAATCGCGAGCGACTCAAGTGTGGCGTCGTCGGCGACACGGTGAACTTGGCCTCGCGCATCGAGCAGCTGACCAAGCACTACCGCGTACGCTTTTTGATCGGGGAGCAGACCCACGACGCAATGCGAGACAAGGAGGGCGTCGAGCTGCGGCGCATCGATCGCGTGGCGGTCAAGGGCAAGCACCGCGCGGTGGATCTCTACGAGGTGCTCGACGCCGAGCGACCGGAGCGACGCCGGGCCAAACTCGCCACGCGTGAACTCCTGCGGCAGGGGCTCGAGCACTACCGTCGACGCAACTTCGAAGGCGCGGCCGAGGTCTTTGCCGAAGCCGCGCAACGAGATCCCGAGGACGCGGTCTTCGAGCTCTTCGCGGGTCGCTGCGCCCGCTACATCGAGACGCCGCCGCCCGCCGATTGGGGCGGCTACGAAGCGCTCACGCGAAAGTGAAGCGTCGGCTTTGGCTCCCGCTTTGGCTCCCGTTCCCGCTTCCGGTCAGGGCGTCGCAGCCTCGGCCGCCGGACTCGCGGGCAAGGGGGCGCAGCGAAACCAGGGGTTGTCACTGCTCGGGCAGCCGGCCGCAACATTGTAGGACTCGCAGCTGAGGTAGGGCCCCGTGCTGCCATTGGGGCAGGCGTTCATGGCGTTCGCGCGGCAAAAGGCCTCGGCTGCGGCTTGGCACTTGCAGTTGCCGTCGGAGTCGAAGCTGTAGTCCAAGCGAGCTTGCACGCACAGGGGATCGCTCATCCCGCCCACCCAGCTGTCACAGATCTG
>JAUIJR010000694.1 GCA_030431075.1 Polyangia bacterium
GTCGCCGAGTCGCTCGTATCCTCCTCGTCGCTGGTCTCGGTGCCTCCGTCCTCGCTGTTGCCGTCGTCGGCGCAGCCGGGCAGGGCGGGGGCGAGCAAGAGCAGGGGCAGCAGGGAAGCCAGGCGCAAGCGGGTCACGACGTCATTGTCGGGTGTTCGCCGACAATTGATCCCGTGAAAGTCGACCGCGCGATCGCGCACCTATTCGTAGTCGGTCAGGCTTCGCCGGGCTCCGCCGCGCTCGGGGTCTTGTTTGGCCTGGCAGGCGACGCAAAAGCGGGCCCAGGGCATGACTTCGAGGCGTCGGGGGGCGATTTCTTCTTCGCAGGCTTCGCACAGGCCGAAATCGTCGGGATCGGCCTCGAGGCGGCGCAGCGCCGCTTGGATCCGGGCGAGCCGTTCCGAGCGCTCGCGGTTGCGCTTCGACGCGATGACTTGGTTCATCTCGGTCAGCGGGGCTGCGTCTTCGTCGGGGCGCTCGAGGGCGTCCGCGTCGTCGCGCAGGGGCTCGAACTCGAGGTCGCCGGCCGACACCAGCTCATCGCGGGCCGCTTCGAGGCGGCGGCGCATGGCCGCGATGCGATCGCCGGACACCCGGAGAGTTTGCCACGCGCATTGACCCAGGTGGGGCGAGGGCCTGCGGCCTTGCGCACTTTTTCGGGCCCCGGGCGCCTGCTAGCGTTCGAGCATGGGCGGGGACGCGGGCGTTCGGGCCGGGACGGCACAAGACACGCTCGCGTTTTTGGACCGCCACAGCGCCGGTCTGTGCGCGCGGGTCGAGGCACGCATGGATGGCGAGGTGCTCGCGCGGATGAAGGCCGCGGGGCGCACCGGCTGGCTCCCGATCGAAGACGACGTGCAGTTCGTCGACGCGATCGTCGCCGAGTGTGGGGAGGCGGGGGCGATCGAGCTCATTCGGGCCTCGGTCAACGCTCACTTTGCCGGGGCCTTGCTCGCCTCGCTCGTCAAAGGCGCGCAGCGGATCTTCGGCATGTCGCCGGCGGGCTTGATGAAGATGGTCCCGCGCGCGTGGCCCATGGTGTACCGAGGCTTTGGGCAGCCGCGCTTCGAGCTCGAGGGGGCCGGCCACGCCTGGCTGCACGTCGAGGGCGCGCACCCGCTCGCCTTCACGGCGCCGGGCTACCTGGCGAGCTGGCGGGGCATGTTCGCGGGCATCGTCGACGTGGGCACGCGCGGTCCCGGGGCTGAGCCTCGCGTCGAGCTACATGTCGATGCTGCCCAGGCACGCTTTTCGATCGAGACCCGCTGGTCCGTCGAGGGCTGAGGCCTAAAGACCCTCGAGGTGGGGCAGCTGCCGGATCGAGGCGTCGAGGACCACCGCGTCGCGCGACTCGCCGCTCTCTTCGTCGCTGGCCAGCAAGCGCAGGGGCTCGAGGTCCACGCTGACCAGGCGATCGGCGAGGGCGTCGACCATCTGCTGCAAGCGCAGCAAGGCGACGGCCAGGGTCTCGGCCTGGGGATCGGCGGCACGGCGGCGGGCGTGGGTCGGCAGGCGTGAGAGCACCAGCTCCGCGGCGCACAAGGCGTCTTCGGGGCGCAGGGGGGTGGCACACGCGACGGGCTCGGGGGTCGCGCCGGGGCCGGTCGCCTGCGCGAAGATCACCCAGCTGGGGCCGTCTGCGTGCGGGGCCTCTTCGATGCGCCGGAGCCCGCAGCGGATCTCGAAGCCGGGCGCGATCATCTCGGCCACCACGACCCCATCGAGGCGCGTCGTCGGGGCTTCACGTTCGACGTTGGCGACCACCTCGCCGTAGGCACGACGCACGGAGGCCGCGTTGGGGAGGTCGAGCTTGACGGCGCCGAGCTCGAAGCGGCGTCGCAAGCTGGGGCTCAGGGCCTTGAGCACCACGGGGTAGCCGATCCGGTCGGCGAAGCTGGCCGCGCCGCTCGCCGAGTTGGCCACCGCTTGGCGGGTGATCTCGAATCCGTAGCC
>JAUIJR010000695.1 GCA_030431075.1 Polyangia bacterium
TTTACGCCGACGTGGCCTTGTGGCACCAAGGCCGCCTGCTCGAGCGACTCGAGCGCGTCCCCGAGGCCGTCGCCGTCTACAAGCGCTACCTCGAGACCTTCCCGGAGGGGCAGCGCAGCTCGATCTCTTTGGAGAAGGTCAAAGCCCGCCTGCGCGAGCTCGATGTCCCGAGCCCCGCGACGGGGGCGGCCGCGCCGGCACCAACTCCGGCTCCGGCTCCGGCCACCCCGCCGCCCGGCGAGCAGGAGCCCTAGGTCGTGCCTTCGCGCTCGCTCCCGTCACGCCCCGGCCGCAGCCAGGTACTCGGCTTTGGCCTGTGCGGGCTGCTCTCGGCCGCCTGCGCCCTCAACGGCGCCGGCGAGCCACCGGCGGTGGAGCTGATCTACAGCGAGCCCAAAAGCGGGGCCGCCGGTGCTTTGGATCTGGCCTTGGCCACGCAGATCACCTTGCCGGACAACTGGGTGCTCTTGCCCGACGAGCGGGCCGGCGTGGCTGTCGACCCCGTGGACGGCAGCTTGTACGTGGGTGGACGCGACGCGAACTTCTTGGCCCTCGACCCGGCCAACGGGGAGGTGCGCTGGGAGCTCGAGCTGCCGGGCTCGATGGGCAGCACGCCGGTCATTCACGAGCGCCGCCTGCTGCTCGGCACCGAGGACGGCGCGCTGGTCGCCATCGATCTCGACGCGCGCGCCATCGAGTGGATCTACGAGACGGAGGGCGTGATTCGCAATCCGCCCATCGTCGGTGATCAGGTCGTCTACTTCACCAACTCGCGCGACCAGGTCTTCGGCTTGGACCTTCGCGACGGATCTTGGCGCTGGCAGTACGAGCGCGAGTTCCCCAAAGACTTCACCATCTCGGGCCGGGCGGGCCTGGTCTGGCTGCCCGCCGACGACCCCGAGGCCATCGAGGCCGGCGTCGTCTTTACCGGCTTCGACGACGGTCGGGTCGCGGCGATCGGCGCGACCTCGGGCGAGGCCTTGTGGGTCTCGAACCTCTCGCCGCGCGACGTGCTGCAAAGCAACGTCTTCGCCGACATCGACTCGACCCCACTGGTGGATCTGGAGCGGGGCGAGCTGGTCGTGGTCGGCGTCTCTTCGGGCGTGCACGGGCTCTCGCTGGCCGACGGCTCTTTGCAGTGGCGCCAGCCATTCAAAGGCGGCGGCAGTGCGGCGCGCGCCTCGGACGGGAGCTACATCGTGGCTTCGCCCGTCGGCGGGCTGGTGGCCGTGCGACCCGGCGGTGGCATCAAGTGGCGCACCGAGCTCGATCCGGGGCAGTACGGTCGCCCCTTGGTGGTCGGCGACACCATCTACCTGACCAACTCCGACACCGGCTTGGCGCTCTACGACGCGCTGCGGGGCGAGCACCTCGGATCACTCGACAACGGATCGGGCATGTCCTCGCAGGCGGTCTACGATCTGGAGTCGCGCCGTCTCTACGCGCTGACCAACCGCGGTGTGCTCTACGGCTTTCGCGTGTCCGAGGCCGGCGGGGCGTCGGCCGAGGCGTCTCGCGCGTCCATCGACGGCGAGAGCTCGATGTGAAGCGGCGTCTTGCCGCGAGGGCGCAGCTCGGCCTCGTTGGCGCGCACCCGTAGTTCGATGGACTCGAAGTGGCCCTCTTCGCAGGGTCGTTCGATCACCACTTGGTGCAGTTGGTTGTCGGCGAGGCGCACCACCAGCAAGTAGCGGGCGAGCTCGCCTTCGATGCTCGAGCTCAGCAGCTGCGCGCGGGGCAAGCCACCTTCGGCGCGCACCCAGTCGTCGACGGCCGCCACTTGGAAGGCCGGCAGGTAGCCCGGGACGAAGCGGTCGCCATCGCGGGCGACGATCTGCAGCCAGCGCAGACACCGTCGTCGTCCCTCGGACTCGGAGCAGCGATCCACGCGCCCCAAGATGAACAGCCCGCCCGACCGGTGCGCCAGGCCGTGGCGGTCGGCCGCGCGGGGCA
>JAUIJR010000696.1 GCA_030431075.1 Polyangia bacterium
CTCGGCGTAGACCGACAAACGCGGCATCCAGATCCGCTCGGCCTCGTTCGAGGCACGCAGCTCGGCGAAGGGCGGTGTGATCCAGCCGCGGAGCTGCGGCGCCTCGGTCTGCGCCGCCTCCCGAAGGTGCGTGCGAATCAGCTCGAGGGCGCGCGCGGCCGGTACCGCCACGAACACGGTGAACTGCGGACGCACCTGGGAGGATTCCACGCGCCTTCGATCTGGCCAGGGGCGAGCGCAGCTCCACGCGCACGCTTTGCGATCCGATCGAACGACGTTCGCTCCCGCCTCGGAAGCCGTGAGGAGCTCCGGCCGACCGACCCTCGGGATCTGGGCGCGGGTCGGATGAGGCCGTGTCGCCGCTAGCGCGCGAAATTCGAAGGCGCGTGGCCCCTTACGTGACGCAGCCCCGTCCCACGCCAAGGTCACGCCATGGCCGACGCCCTCGCCTTGTCCCAGGCCAAGCACCAAGTCCCCGACGATTTCGACGAGGTCGCGGGCAGCTATGACCGCCTGGTCGGGATGAACCCCGGCTACCACCGTCACCTGCGGCTGAGCGCCGAGCGGCTCGAGCTCCAGCCCCAAGAGCGCGTCCTCGACTTGTGCTGCGGCACCGGGGCTTCGACCCGCGCCCTGTTGAAGGTCCAGCCCGAGATCGAGCTCATCGGTCTCGACGCCTCGGCCGGCATGCTGGCGCGCGCCCGGGCCAAGCCGGACTTGGCGGGCGTTCGCTTCGTCGAGGGCAACGCCATGGACCCGGCCGCGAGCGGCGTCCAAGGGCCCTTCGCGGCGATCTCGATGGCCTACGGGATCCGCAACGTACCGGACCCGGATCTCTGCCTCACCCGACTGCGCAGCTTGCTCGCGCCGGGCGGCCGCATCTGTTTTCACGAGTACTCGGTCGCCGACTCGTGGCGCGCCAAGCTGATCTGGAACTTCGTCTGCTTCGGCATCATCATCCCCGGCGGCCTGCTCACCTCGCCGCGCAGCGGCATCTACCGCTACCTGCGACGCTCGGTGAACGCCTTCGACGGCGTGAAGGCCTTCGAGGCGCGACTGCGCGAGCACGGCTTCGTCAACGTGCGTACCGAAAGGATGGACGGATGGCAGCGCGGGATCGTGCACTCCTTCCTCGCCGAAGCGCCGGGCTAGAGGCACCCGCCCCTTCGCCCTCGCCGCGACTCATTCGAGTCGGGCGTGCCTTGCCCGAGCTGGACGCCGAGCAGCGCGACGTGGCGCAACGCGGACCCGATTGGGTGCAGGCCAATCCGCGCCGGATCTCTCGCGCCCTCGAGCGTTCACAGCGGCGTCCCACCGGGGGTTGGTACGTGCTCGGCGCCCGGCGACGCTTGTGGTCGAGCTTGCGCCGCGGACCTGTGGCCTTGCGCGTCGCGGGCCACGAGCTCGTCGCCTGGCTCGACGGTGGCGAGCTGCGCGTCGCCCCCGAAGCTTGCCCTCACATGGGTGCTCGCCTGAGTGAAGGACGGGTCTGCGAAGGCGCGCTCACCTGCCCCTGGCACGGGCTGCGCCTCGACGCTTCAGGGCGCGGGGCCTGGCGCCCGTGGCCGAGCTTCGACGACGGCGTGCTTTGCTGGGTCCGCCTACCGGAGCTCGGGCAAGAGCCCAGCGCGCGACCCTACCTTCCGCCGCGGCCCTCCCCCTTCGTCGACGCGGTCATCGAGCTCGAGGCGCGCTGTGAGGCGCGTGACGTGATCGCCAATCGCCTCGACCCCTGGCACGGCGTGCACCTGCACCCCCAGGGCTTTGCGGCCCTGGCCATGACCGCCCAAGAGCTCCCGGGCGAGGAGGACCGCATGCACATGCGCGTCGCCAAGCGCATCTTGGGGCCGCTGTGCATCGAGGTGGACATCACCTTTCACTGCGCCGACGCCCGTACGATCGTCATGACCATCGTCGAGGGCGAAGGCAAAGGCAGCGTCGTCGAGACC
>JAUIJR010000697.1 GCA_030431075.1 Polyangia bacterium
TCACCGAGCTCATCGACGCCGACGAACTCACCGGCCCCGACGCCCTCGCGGCCGACGCCGCCAACGCGCCCATGGGCACCTTGCACGCGACCTTGGATCGCCTCGAGGCCCGACTGCGCGGCGACGAGCGAGGGGAGGGGGGCGAGCTCGTCGAGGCCCTCGACGACTTTGGCCTCGATCAGATCCCCGACGTCGAGCCCGACGGCGAGCCTCTGGATCCGGCCGACTCCGGCAGCGCCTTCTCCCTTCCGGACGCCCACGCGCCCGCCGAGCGCACGCCCCCCAAGCAGAGCACCTTGACCGACGTCGCCATCTTGCGCGAGGCCATCGATCGAGACGCCGCGCCGGTCGGCGATGCGAGTGAGCTGCCGACCCGCGAGGACGCACCGCCTTCGAGTCGACCCCACAGCCAACCCGAGGGCCGCGCCGACCTGGCCTCGGAGCGCTCTTCGAGTCGTGTCAGCTACCGCCCCGCGAGTCGGGCCGCGGTGGATCCCTCGGAGCGAAGCGGCGTCCTGCGTCCACGCCGACCGCGACGCAGCGCGGCGCTGAGCTCCAAGCCGGCTCGCAGCGCGCCGGCGGCCAGCCCCGCGAGCGAGAGCGGCGAGCTGCGCGAGACCCCCTTGCCCGAGCTGATGTGGCGCCTGCACGAGCGCCGCTTCACCGGCCGCCTGCACCTCGAGCGCGAGCGCGGCCAGGTGCGCGAGATCTGGTGGCTCGACGGCGAGCTGATCTTCGTGCGCAGTCGACTCGCCTCGGAGCGCTTGGTCGACAGCCTCTTGCGCCGCGGGGTGCTGACCCGCGCCCAGTACGAGACGGCGCGCCGACTCGCGGCCAAGGAGCCGAGACGCGCCGGACAGCTGCTCATGGACGCCGGCTTCATCAAGCCCAACGAGCTCGAGCGGGTGGTCCAAGGTCACCTCGGCCGACTGGTCGAGGCCAGCTTCGGTCCGGGCGAAGGGCAGTGGAGCTTGCATCCCGGCGAGGCGGTCGACGAGGAGATCACTTTGGCGCGACCCTTGCTGCGCGTGATCCTCGACGGCGTACGCGCGCGCCTCGATCGCCCCTCCATCGAACATCGTCTCGGGGCGCAGGTCTTGATGCCCCGTCTGGTGCTCGGACAAAGCTCGCGTGAGGCCGTGGTGGCCGAACTCGAGCTGAGCTTGGAGCTGCTCCCCGAAGAGACGGAGTGGATCGAGGCCTTCGACGGGCGCAACGGCCTCGAGGAGTTGCTCGACATCTACGACGACGAGGTCGGCCTGTTCGCCCTGATCTACGCGCTGCAAGTCGGCGGTCGCGTCGAGCTACTCGGCGAGAAGGCCACGCGTGCCCCCGCCCGTGACCCGGCCCAGATCGATGCCGAGCGCATCCAAGAGCGCCTCAAGCTCGCCCGCGAGGCCGACTATTTCGAGCTGTTGGGGGTGGGCCGCGACGCGAGCCGGGCGGCCGTGCGCAGCGCCTACCTCGACTTGGCCGCGACCTTCGCCGACGCGAACCTCGAAGCGCAGACCCGCGAACGCCTCGGCGAGAGCCTCGAAGAGCTGCGCGCCGCCTTGCTCGAAGCGCGCGACATCCTCGTCGACGACGCGATGCGCAGCGCCTACCTCGCGCATCTCGACGTCGAAGCCCCGAGCGCGTAGCTTGCCCGCGCCCCGATGACCGACGCCGCTTCCCCGTCTACGCCCCGCCTGCGCGCCGTGTTCATGGGCTCGCCCGACTTCGCGGTGCCCTCTTTGCACGCCGTGGCCCAGACCTGCGAGCTGCTCGCCGTCGTCAGCCAGCCCGATCGCCCCGCCGGTCGTGGTCGCAAGCTCAAGCCCCCCGAGGTCAAAGTCGCGGCCGAGGCCCTGGGCGTGCCCGTCATGCAGCCGACGAAGGTCCGCGATGGAAGCTTGGCCGCGGCCTTGCGCGAGCTCGACCCGGAGATCATCGTCGTCACCGCCTACG
>JAUIJR010000698.1 GCA_030431075.1 Polyangia bacterium
GGGAGCGGCGAACAAGGGCGCGAAGTAGCGAGTCTCGTAGAAGGTGACGCCGGGATTCAGGGGCCGGCTCACGGCGATGGCCGCAAAGCAGGCGAGCCAGGCGGCGATCCATGCCCAGGCCATGCGCCGCCCCGCCCGGTGTTCGAAGCGCAGCGCGGCGAGCAGCGCCAGCACGCCACCGACCCCGACCACCCAAGGCTCGCGGGCGAGCACGCGCTCGCCGACGAAGCGCAAGTTTTGGCCCTCGCCCGCCGTCTTTACGTAGAAGGTGTTGGGCAAGGGGTGTCCGCTGACGCCCCAGCAGTAGGCGCACCAGGCCAGCATGGCGACGAGGGCTCCCGCAGCGATTCGCCACGCGGGGCGATGTCCCGCCCACATGCACGCGAGCGCGAACACGGCCGCGAAGACCAAAAGCTCGGGTCGGGCGAGCACGGCTGCCCCCGCCACGACGGCGGCCACCGACCACTGCTCGCGCAAGGCGGCGAGTCCCAAGGCGATGACCAACGCGCTGGCCAAGGCGACTTCCATCCCACTGACGGCCGCTTGCAGTGCGACGGGGTGCACCGCGACCAAAGAGCCGGCAAATAGACCGACCGAAGCGACCGGAAGGGGTTGGGCCACGGTGGCGGCGCGCTGGGCGAAGTGCATCGCCACGCTGCAGCTCAGCCAGGCGGTGAGCCCGTGCAGCAGCGCGCCGAGCATCTTCGTCGAGACCACCGGGTCCACGCCGCGCGGCCAGGCGGCGAGCAAGGCGACCCACAAAGGGCTCGAAAAGCCCGTCTCGTGATCCCCGGGGTTGTAGCTGAGGCCATCGCCGGCGAGCAGGCTCTTGGCGTAGCTGGCGTGGATCCACGCGTCGTCGAGGCAAAAGTCGAGCCCACCCGCGACGAAGACGCAGGCGGCGCCGATGCCCACCACGGCGCACAAGGCCGGAGCCCAGGCCTCGAGGCCGTGGAGCTGCGGGCGGGAGGACTCGTGCGCGTCGGACATGGGGCGCGTCTCAGCTCGGCGCTCCGACTTGCAGCACGACCTTGCCGAACTGGGCGCGTTGGTCGAGGTAGCGGTGAGCCTCGGCGGCCTCTTCGAGGGCGAAGACGCGGTCGACCACGGGCTGCAGGGCCTCGGCTTGGACCAGCGCGGCGATGCGGTGCAGATGCTCGCGCGAGGCCATCGTCGACCCGAGGATCTGAATCTGGCGAAAAAAGACGTGGCGCAAGTCGGTTCGCGCGTCCCACCCCGAAGACGCGCCGCAGGTGACGACGACGCCCCCTTTGCGACAAAGTCGAATCGACGCGGGCCAGCTGCTTTGGCCGACGTGCTCGAAGACGATGTCGAAGCCGCGTCGCCCCACGGCGGGCAGCTTGCGAAGCTCGCGTTCCCAGTCGGGCTTGTGCTCGGGCGTGGCCACATGGGCCTCGCCGCGCGGGGTGAGGACGGTGGCATCGGCGCCGAGCTCACGTGCGCGCGCGAGCTTGTCCTCGCTCGAGGCCGTGGCCACGACCCTCGCCCCGTGCAGCTTGGCGATCTGAATCGCGGCCGTACCGACACCGCTGCCGGCCGCGTGCACCAAGACCGTGTCGCCCGGGCGGACCTGGGCGCGCACGGTCAGCATCTGCCAGGCGGTGAGAAAGGTGAGGGGGAAGGCGGCCGCCTCCACCCAGCTCAGGCGCGCCGGCTTGTCGACCAAGTTGGCCGCCGGCACCACGAGATACTCGGCGTAGGCACCTTGGGTGGTCTCACCCAGGATCTGGTAGCGGGCACACAGGTTGTCGCGGCCACCGAGGCACTCGGCGCAGCGCCCACAGCCGAAGCCGGGGTTCAGTACGACCTCGCGGCCGAGCTGCGCGGCCTCGACCCCCGCGCCGAGGGCGACGACCTCGCCGGCGGCATCCGAGCCGAGACGGTGGGGGTAGACCAAGCGCGCGCCCGGCAGACCCT
>JAUIJR010000699.1 GCA_030431075.1 Polyangia bacterium
CGAGCAGGCGTCGCCAGCGAGAGCGGCGACGTGGCGGGGCGCTCCCCTCCTCGCTGGGCGGCGGCGTCTCGATGACCTCGCTCAAAAGGCCTCCCCCAGTCCGATGTGAAAGGCCCAGGGGCGCGGCTCTTCGAAGCGCGGGTCCTCGTTGAGGCGCCAACCAAAGTCGCCGCGCAAGCTCCCGATCGGCGTCTCGTAGCGCAGACCACCGCCGACCGAGTACATCCACCCGCTCGGGTCGACCTCGAAGCGCTCGCTTCGCACGTCACCGAGGTCGGCGAAGCTGGCGATCCACAGCTCGCCGACCGCCCGCACCCGCATCTCGAAGCTGCCGTGCACCATCGACTTGCCGCCGATGGGGACCTGCTCGCAGTTCTCGCCCATGGCGTCGCAGGCTTCGACGCGCGGCGAGAGCTGCCGCAAAGGCCAGCCGCGCACGTCGTTCGATCCACCGAGGTAGAACTGCTGATCGATGGGCACGCCCGGGTTGACCCCGTAGGGCTCGATGAAGCCGACGCGCGCGCGCGTGGCCAGCTGCACCCGCGGATGCACCCGCCAATAGGCCCGCAGGTCCGGTCGCAGCTTGTGGTAGTCGAACTGCCCGCCGAGGTAGGTCGAGGCGATGTCGTAGATGAAGCCCAGGCGCACCCCGTTTTTGGGCGAGGTGATCTCGTCGGTGAGGTGCAAGACAGCCGTGAACTGCCAAAAGGCGAGCGCGTAGGGGTCTCGAAAGTCGCGCCCCAAGATGGTTCGGTTTTGGTCGAGGGTCGGCGAGATGTTGAAGAAGTTGGCCCAGCGGTTGTTGTAACTGGTGCTCAGCTCGAGCACGCGCCACACGAATCGACTCACGCCGAGTCGGCTGGTGCCGGCGACGTACTGATAGCCGGGCCAGATCCCCAGCTCGAAGGTCGGCGCGTAGGTGAAGACGAGCTGGTCTTCGATCCATCCCTTCTTGCGGAACTCGAGTTCGACGTCGGCGACCGGCCCGTGCTCGTCGGGTTGGTAGATCGCGGGCAGCTCGGCGTAACCGGCCTTGCCCTTGAGGGTCATGCGCGTGAGGTTGCCGAAGAGATTCTCGTGGACGTACTCGGCCGTGCCGCGCTGCTCCCAACGGATCGGGTCGATGCCGAAGCCGACGCCAAAGCGTACGCGCTGCAGCTTCGACTCGTCGACCTGCACCACCAGATCGATCTTCCCGTCGGGACCGACCGGAGCTTCGATCACGGTGACGGTGTTGAAGACCTGCAAGCCGTAGACGGCGGCCTCGATCTCGCGCATGCGCTTGGGCGAGTACCAGCGGCCCGGCTGACGCTTGAACTCGCGGCGCACCAGCTCTTCGGGCACGCGCTCCAGGCCCCGCACTTCGATCTCGCCGATCTTGGCGCGCGGCCCCGGCTCGATCTGAAAGCGTAGATCTGCGTGCCCCTTTTCTTGGTCGATCCAAGCCTCGCGCGTGACCTCGGCTTCGGGATAGCCGGCGCCGCGCAGCGCCTCGCGCATGGCCTGGGTCGCCTCGTTGATCGCGGGGACGGTGAACTTGGCGCCCTCGTCGAGCTTGGCCAGCGCCTCGACCTCCGCTTGGGTGATGCCGCCCGAGGGCGAGCCTCGCCACTCGAACTGTCGCTTGCGTACCGTGGTCCCCGGCCCCTCGCTCAAGTCGATGTCGACCCGCGCGCGCCGACGGTGCATGGGTTTGTCGGCTCGACGCACCTCGACCTCGAAGCGGTGGACCTGCACGTGGTAGTGACCGTGCGAAGCGTAGAGTCGCTGGATCCGCTCGGTGTCGACCGCCTCGAGTCCGGGCAAGTAGTAGTGCCGGTTGCTGGTCCCGAGACCTCGACTCGGTCGCAAGTTGAGGTACTCGAGGAACTCCTTTTTCTCGAACTCCTCGACCCCCTCGACGTCGACGCGCTTGACCAAGGGCCCGGGCACC
>JAUIJR010000175.1 GCA_030431075.1 Polyangia bacterium
GTCGCCGTCGCCATCGCCATCGCCGTCGCCATCGCCATCGCCGTCGCCATCGCCATCGCCGTCCCCATCGCCGTCGCCGTCGCCGTCCCCGTCGCCATCGCCATCGCCGTCGCCGTCGCCGTCGCCATCCCCATCACCCGTGCTCACGGTCTCGCCGGACTCCGCTTCACTCGACTCGCCTTGTGACTCGTCGCTGCTGGTCTCGCCGTCGAGATCGACACATAGATCCGATACGCAGCTGAGCCCGCTTCCGCAGGTGTCGTCTTCGAAGCACTCGCACATGAGCGAGCCCGGGTTGCAGGTCGAATCGAAGTCGCCGCGGCATGCTGCACCGAGCCCAGCACCGAGCGTCAGGCCCAACACCGCAAGTAGTCCGCGCGCCATCGCTCGCAGTATGCCCGACCGGAGTATGCGAGGGCAGTGTGGGATCAGCGCGGCGGGGGGCCGGTCGAGCGAGACGGTGGAGCCTTCGCGGTGAAGGGCCCTCTCAGGTCGGCGCTCCGGAGACGGCGGCTGTTTCGTGCTTCAGCTTCAGGGGCGGGGGCTTCCTCGCGGCCGCACAGGCCCCAAGCCTTGGGGAGCAGGGCGCCAAGGTGCGCAGATCGACTGCCACGAGATCGCTGGCCTCGCCGTGGCCGGTCCCGATGGCCTCGGCGCTTCGTGCGGGGATGCTAGCACCGCGCGTCGCGTGGAACTCACCGTTGCGTCGAGCGGGCGCCACGACCGCGGCCACGCTCAGGCGGGATCCAAGGGCTTTTGCTGGGGACGCTAGGAAAAGTGGAGCGCGTGACTTGCACGTGAACAAAGCACGGCCAATCCGTGGACGTCGCCGGCGAGGCCGGGACCCACGCAGCCATGACCCTGAATACCAAGTCCATCTTCACCCCCTTGTTGTTGTCTTCGAGCCTGCTGTTCGCCTGTGGCGACTCCAGCAACAGCGACGACGGCTCCAGCTCCGAAGCCGGAACCGAGTCCGAGTCCGAAGCCGAGTCCGGCGACGGCGACGGCGACGGCGACGGCGACGGCGACGGCCAAAGCATCTACGACGTCGCGTCCTCCCTCGACGACTACTCGACTTTGGTGGCGGCCGTCGACAAGGCGGGCTTGGCCGCGGCGCTGCAAGACCCGGCGGCCGAGCTGACCGTGTTCGCGCCGGACAACGACGCCTTCGCCGACCTGCTGGGCGCGATCGGGGCGAGCAGCCTCGACGACCTGAGCGCGGAACAACTGCGCCCGATCCTGCTCTACCACGTGCTCGGTCAAGAGATCGACGGGGCGGCGGCGACGATGGCCGCGACCAACGGCGACACGGTGACCGGCCTGGGGGGCAGCATCCAGCTGAGCTTCGACGGCACGGCGATCAACTTGGACGGCATCGCCCAAGTCGAAGCGGCCGATGTGGCCGCGAGCAACGGGATCATCCACGGCATCGACGCGGTGATCCTCCCGTCGATCACCGACGTGGTAGTCAGCGACGACAGCTTCTCGAGCTTGGCCGCGGCCTTGGTGGCGGCGGACGGCGACGCGTCGATGCCAAACCTGGTCGGGACCCTCGACGACAACGCGGGGGACTTCACGGTCTTCGCCCCGACGGACGCGGCCTTTGGCGACCTGGTGGGCGCATTGCCGGCGAGCACGGGCATCACGGGCCTGGGTGACTTCGCGTCGACGCAGCTGATCCCGGTGCTCAAGTACCACGTGGTGCCCGGCGCCGTGATGTCGAGCGACCTGGTGGCACCGACGGATGTGGCGACCCTGGGCGGCACGGCCCAGATCACCTTGGACGGCGGCGTGCAGATCGACGGCGCGTCGGTGACGACGGTGGACCTGCTGACGGCGAACGGAGTGATTCACGTGATCGACGGAGTGATCCTTCCCTCGATCGCCGATGTGGTGGTGACGGCCCCGGAGTTCGAGCAGCTGGCCGGACTGGTGATCGCCGCCGACGGTGACGCCGCGACGACGCCGAAGGTGGGCACGGCCCTGGACGGCGCGGCGCCCTCGGGTGCGTGGACTTTGTTCGCGCCGACGAATGAGGCCATCACGGGCCTGAGCGTGACGGCGCCGAGCGGCCAAGGCCTGACGGACATCTTGTTGTTCCACGCGGTCGACGGCGCCGCCCCGGTATTCGCCGCGGATGCACTGGGCCTGGACATGGCCGCGGTGACGACCGTGAACGGCAGCGACATCACGGTCGACGGCGGCACTGCGGTGACCATCACCCCGGCCGACGGCGGCAGCGCGACGGTCCAAACCGCCGACTACCTCACCGCCAACGGAGTGATTCACAGCATCGACGCCGTGCTTTTGCCCTGAGGCTGTTTCCAACCCGAAGAACGAACAGACGCATGCGGCGGCGAGGAGACTCGCCGCCGTTTTTATTGTGTGTCCGCGGCGAGACCCTGGTCTCCCTGGAGCAGGCCTTCACGCGCTTCGCGTCGACGCAGACTTGTAGCTGGAGTACGATCGAGGGCGCGGTGACCTGCGAGGCGCAGCCCTACACCCCGACGGCGGGGAACGTGACGGTGACGCCGGGTGACGCGGCGGCCGAGGCGGTGTTGTACGCGCTGGCAAAGACGCCGAGCGGGGAGGGGACGACGATCGAGGAGTTCGTGGCGGCGATGGACGAGTACACGACCTGTCGCTATGGCGATGAGGCTCGCGCTCGCTTCGAGGCGATCTTCTCGGACCATGGGGTGAACGTGCCTTCGGGCGTCGACTTCCTTTGCGAGGCGAATTGCGGAGACGGGGTGGTCGACAGTGCGACGTGGGCCGGCTGCGATGACATCGATGGCGCCTCGAATCCGCTGATCTGTGGCGGCGAGCAGTGTGACGACGGAAATAACGTCGACGGCGACGGCTGCACGAACAGCTGCACGACGCCGGTGTGTGGCGATGGGGTCGTGCAGACTCAACTTGGGGAGGAGTGCGATGGGCGGAGCTACACGATCACGAGCTGCTCGCAGGCTTTGGGGACTCCGACGGCGGGCTACCTGACCTGCGACGCGAACTGCCAGATCAGCACGCAGTTCTGTACCAGCTGTGGGAACGGGATCGTCGACGCGGGTCTCGGTGAGGTGTGCGAGGCGAACGCCGACAACACGCATCTGTGCGCGGGCCTCGGCGGTGGGCTCGTGGGCAACCCCACCTGCGACGAAGGCTGCATGGGCTTTGACGAGTCGACCTGTTGCGGCGTCGAAGACCCGCCCGAGAATCAGCCGAACGAACCGACGGTGCAGCCGGGGTGTCCCTGCCACCCGCAGTTCAATCCTTGCGACGAGGGATACGCGTGTTCGGAAGTCGGTTACTGCATCAAGGAGGTGGTGATCGTTCCGCCCTCGTGTGGGAACGGGACCATCGACCCCTTCGGTGATACACCGGAAAACTGCGACGGCGTTGAGGTCCCCGAGGACTGGGTGTGTCCCCCCGGAGAGGCCGGGAAGGTGAAGTGCTCCGACGATTGCCAGACGCCGGACATGAGTGGGTGCTTTGTGCCGACTTTTGATGATGTGTTGGAGGCGTTTGCCGGCGGACCGGAGGACGTGATCTCCGGCGAACCGGGCGGGACCTGCTCGGGTAGCTTTTGCCACTCTCAGCGGATCGACTATAGTCTCAACTCTCAGGTCGTTGAACTTTCACCAGCCCAGGCATTCGAAGACTTGGTTGCGGCAACTGAAGCCGACGAAGGCGACTGCGCTCCGGAAGTCTCGGACCCATCGGACGCCAACTTTTGGCGAGTGGTGCCGGGGCAGCCGAATCTCGGAAGCTTGATGTGTCGGTTGAAGTTCGACGAAGCTACCTCCTACCGAATGCCGAGGAACTTGGATCCATGGTCTCCGGACGCCATCAACATCATCGAAACCTGGATCGAGAATGGAGCGCCGACGGGTGGCTAGGGTTTCGAGCCTGATGGCGATCGCTCTAGCGACGGCCTGCAGCCCGAGCCCCAGCGGGAGTGGTCACCGTTGGAGCGCCAAGTTGGAGACGACGAAGGGCGGGGGGTTGGTCGAGGTCGGGGCCGTGATGCTCGAGTGGCGCGAAGGCGAGTCCGTGGAGGTTTCGGAGATGGGATTCACCGGCGACTGCTGCGGTCAAGTGCAGTGGTCGAACTCCGGAGAGAGGCTGGCCTATCAGCGTGTCGAAGGGAGCGACGAAAGTGCGGTTCTCGTGTGGACTGACGTGTTGGAGTCGGCTGGAACCTGGGATTGGACCAGCACTGACACGCCCTTCGCGGTCGGCAGCCGCCTCGCACTGGTGGGGGATGAGGTGCTAGGCCTGGGCCATCCGGGGGAGGGACCGACGGGGGGGACGTCCCTGTCGGCGCTAGACCTGGCGACGGGCGAGCTAGGCCCCATCTACGAAGACCCGCGAGCGTGCACGGGCGTGACTTCGGTTCCCCAAAGCGGTCGCCTGCTGAGCTCATGCGCCGACGCGGGTGGCGTGCATAGCTTGGTGCTGTGGGATGAGACCGACCCGTCGTCCGACGCGAGGGAAGTCATCGGTGGAGACCCCTTCTTGCACCCGCGGCCTTCGCCCTCGGGCCGATGGGTAGTCGACACTCGCGCGGGATTCTACCTACGAGTGGTCGACGTGGAGGCTGGCGGCATCGTGTCCCTCGAGGGCATCGTCGTTTCCAGGGATGCGCCGGTGTGGCTCAACGACGACGAGTTCGTGGGCGTCGATGTCCTGACCCATGAAGTCCTTCTTCTCGATGTCGAGGGGGCGGAGCTCGCGCGCGGCACGATGGGCGGGATGGACGAGGCCTGGGTTTCGGGGGAGACCGTCCTCGCCATGGACGAAGGCCGTCGCTGCGTCTTTGCATTGGGGCTCGACCTCGACGTGCGTACTTCGACTTGTCTTCCGATAGGGCAGGCGCTTTCGTCGATCTCTTCGCCAGCGCCGGGGTTGTAGACCCGGCGGCGGCCGCCATGGATTCTGAAGTACGCTGCGGGTCCCTCTGTGCAGCCGAGAACGTAGCGACGGTGACCCTAGGACGGGCGGTACTGGCGCTCATCGCGGTCGGCCTTGGCTGTACGGCACCTCCCGCCACGAGCGAAGGGGCCAGCTTTGCCATCACGGTGAGCGACCGCAACGGTAGTCCGCAGCGCCTGCTATGGGTCGAGTGGTCGGGCGATGGTGGTTCGAGGGTGCTCGAACAGACTTGGTTTGACGCTGCCTCGTGCTGTGGTCGGGTCGCTTGGTCGACGGACGGGCTGATGCTCGGAGTCGAACTGGTAGACGCCGTGGACGATCCGGTGGAGTTTGCCTGGGGTGATGTCGAGCCGGGCGGTGCCAGCGGCTTGGTCGCCGCTCCGCTGAAGCGGAGCTCGTTTGCCTTTCGCGGGCCGGCCTTGTTGGGGCTCGGCGCCGGGGACAGTGACGAGGAGACGCGCGGGCTGCTGGTCGATTTGGAGGACGGAGAAGTTGGCGAGCTGTTCGTCGAGTCTTCCCGCTGTTCGGGCGTGCACATGGACGCGGCCGGTGTTCGCATGGCCTACGGGTGTACGGACTCAGCCGGGGCGAGCCTCGTCGTACGGAGCGTCGATGCGCCAGGACAAGTCCTCGCGCGAGTCGACATCCCGACTGCGATAGGCCCGGTCGTGCAGGCCCTATCGCCCGAGGGGGGCTACTCGGCTTGGAGCTTTGGTGACTCGCTTTGGCTCACGGATCTCGAAACGGGGGAGAGCACGGAGCTTCCAGGTTTCGATCTCGCTGAGCGGGCGGGGCCTTGGCTCGATGAGGAGAGGCTCGTCGCCGTGGACGCGGCGCCGGGGCAGGTGGTCGTGCTCGACGCAACCGGAGCCGAACTCAACCGTAGCGAGGACGGGGGATTCAACGACGCCTTCGTCGTGGGGTCGGTGGTGCTCGCCGCCGAGTCAGAGCGGCCGAGGGTGCGGGTGCTCGACTTGGAGCTGCGGGAACTCGATCAGATCGAGGTCGCCGCGTCGGGCCGATTGGGCCACCCGGTTGGACCTGGGTAGTGCGACGCGGTGCTTTTGCCCTGAGGCTGTTGCCAACCCGAAGGACGAACAGGCGCATGCGGCGGCGAGGTGACCTTCGTTGCCCGGCGCGTCAGGCTTTGGCGCTGTCGCGGAGCCAGCTGCGGGAGACGCGAATGAGCTGGACGCTGGCGATCAGGACGGCGGTGAGCAAGACGATCTGGGCGTAGTCGATGGTGTCGTCGGCGCGGCGGGCGGTGGTGATGAGGTGGGAGATGTTGGCGAGGGTGAACAGGCCGGCGAGGACGAGGTTGACGATTCGGTAGGCGCGGCCGGGGGCGCCGGTGGTGGCGACGGCGAGCAAGAAGGGCACGACGTAAAAGACGCACTTCACGACGAAGTTGGACCACGGCACGCTGCCCTTGGCGTCGGCGGCCTCGAAGGGCACCCCGTAGCGCAAGCCGCTCACGTCGTAGTTGAAGTGCAAGATCATGCCGAGCACGAGGGCCAGCCACAAAAGTCCGACGGGGGCCGCGTGGGTCGATCGCTCATTCACGTCTGCACGCTAGCGAGCGGTGTCAGGCCCCATCAAGGCCCGCTCACGTGTGGCGCCGAGCAGTCGCACGCGGGCGAGCGTTGCGCGGGAGGGTGCGCGGGGGCTCAGCCGAGCGGGTCGCCGAGGTTGTAGCCAGGTTGGACGGTCTTCTTCATCGAGCGGGTCGGGCCGAGGGCGCAGCGCGACGCTTCGCATTTGGCGAGGTGATGGTACTCGTAGCCCTTGCAGCGGCGCATGGGGTGCCAGCCCTCGGCGACTGCACCGAGCTGCTTGGTGCGCCACTCGAAGCTGCGTTGGTTGACGATCTCGGTCGTGCCGCAGACTCGAACACGGGGCGCCTCGCTCGAGCTGGCGAAGTCCTTGGGCACGAAGACGCACTCGCTGTTCTGCGTGCAGCTCACCCGCTCGCGCTCGCACTCGGGGGCGAAAGGTCCGAGCTCGTGGGCCTCGCAGTAGTTGTGGCGCAGGTCCCCGCGGGTTTGCTTGACCAGCGAGGCCAGCTGCTCGCTGGCGATGGCCGCGGCGGGAGAGCGGGTGTCGTCTTTGGCGGCAAGCTCTTGGGCGAAGTCTTCGGCCTCGGCCCACGGGGTGTCGTCCTCGACCGAGGTCTTGCCCGTGCAAGCGAGCGCGAGGGCGGCGATGGCCGCGGCGGCGGGGAGGTAGGGCCCGAGACGCATGGCCGGGGTCAATACGCGCGGCGCCATCTCTGGGTCTAGTTGGGTTGGGTCTAGTTGGACTGGGTCTAGTCGGGCGGCGTGCTCTCGCCGTGCTCGTTGCTGCCCCAGCAGATGAGGGTGTCGGCGAGGGTGAGCGCGCACATGTGCGTCTCGCCACCGCTGACCTCTTTGAAGCGCAAGGCGGGGTCGTCGGGTGGGGGAGAGGCGAGGTTGCCTTCGCACACGAGGCGGCGGTCGTTGGTGATGCCGCACAGGGAGTCGAAACTCATCGCGATCCGCCAGTAGCCCTGCGGCTGCTCAGGCAAGGCGCGGTCGCTGTTGGCGGTCTCACCGAAGCAGCTCACGTTGCCGTCGATGGCCAAGGCGCAGCAGTTCAGTCCTTCGCACTCGACATCGAGAAACTGTCCCGTGGGGGTGGAGATGCCAAAGCCGGACCCGCCGCTGCACCCCAAGCTGCAGTCCGGGCGCAGCCCGCAGTTCAGGCGTGACCCAAAGCCAAAGTCGAGGTAGGCGACCTCCGGCGAATGCACCGAGCTGTCGTGGGGGTGAAAGCGTAGCCACCGGCCGTCATCCCGAATGGCGCCGCTGGGATAGTCGCTCCCGTCGATGGCGACGAAGACGGCGACAAACTCGCCTTCGGGTGGGCCGCCCCCCCGAAAGCCGGAGCCCCAGCACTCGAGCTGGCCATCGCTTCGCCGCGCGCAGGCGTGGGTGCCCCCGACGGCGACCTGCGCGAAGGAGCCGCTCGGGGCATCCCTCACGATGTCCCTCGCGTCGTTGCCCCAACACTCGATGCCCGCATCTGCCACCTGGCAGCTGACTTCGTAACCGGCGCTGACCCGCTCCGACCAGCGCCTCGCGTCCAAGGCCTCGCGGCACGCGGCCAGCTCTGCCCCGGCGTCGTCGTCCGTCTCTGCGCCTTCACTCGCCTCGTCATCGGCCCCCGTTTCGCCCACCGGCGCGCGCCGGCAAGCCGAGGTCACCGAGAGCAGGCAAAGCCCCACGAGCCACGGCCTCTTCCGTTGCGATCCCCGGGCGCTCACAGGGGCAGCCTAGCGCAGCTTCAGGGGCTTGGGTGCGGCGGGCGGCGTCTCGCCCGTGTCTCGGCCACCGACGCTCGGGGGCTCGCGCGTCAACGCGGAAGCGAGAAGCCGGGGCCCCGGACGGGTTTGCGGTCGAGGTCGATCCGGAGGGGACGAGGCCGGGTCACGGGGGGTGGCGCGTCGCGGAGGGTGCATTGTCCGTTGATGCACCGCGCTCCAACCGGGGCGCGGCCGTCATGGCAGCGGTTGAGCCGAGGCAGCGGGCGAGTACCGGTCGGTAGGCGAGCTTCGAAACAGGACTGGGTCGTGCGACTCACGAGCTCGGCCTGGCCGCAATCGACGATCGTGATCCTCTGCGTATGGGTCGCGTTGGGCGGGGGTCGCAGGTCGAGCAGCGCGCAGTCGGTGGGGTCGTCGCAGCTGAGCTCCTCGTCCTCACAGTCGGGGCCGCGGTGAACCAGGCCCTTTGAGACCTCGTGTGCAAAGACGAGCGCGACCGCGTCGCGTGCGGCCAAAGTGCTGGCCGCCGCCCCCCGCAGCGCGCCTGCACGGCGATCGTGATGCGTCTTGGGCCGGGCCCCGAGCGCGAGCATCTCGACGTCTTCCCACGCCCCCTCGTCGAGCCCAGCGCCGCTGGTGCATGCACCGGCGAGGTGCACCGTGGCGACGATAAACGCGGCTTCGAGCTGGCGCCGGTGGCTCGGCATGCCCCGGGCAGTACGCGCGGGGGCGGGTTTGGGTCTAGGTCGGGGGTCTGGCTCGGCCGTCGCTCAGCCGGGATCCACTTCGCAGATCACGAACTCGCGGTACTCGGGGACGACGGTGGCGGTGTCGATGTCGGCGCTCGCGCTCGAGATGTCGTGTTCGTGGGCGCCGGCTTGGCTGACGTCGGTGTTGGTGTGGGTGTGGCCGTCGAGAGCCCCGACGCCGGACTGGCTGGAGGCGGAGTAACCCAAGTTGGCGCTGGCGGTGGCGACGGTCAACGTGGCGTTGTGCCCGTGCTCGGCGCTCGCCGTGAGGCCGCCGTGATCGTGGTCGCCGTCGTGGCCGTGCATCAAGCTGCCGCCGGTGGAGGGGGCGTTGGTCTCGGCGCCGCGACCCCGGATGAAACGCGAGGTCCAGTCGACCGTCGGGGGCACGCGCCAGCCGCTGGGGCAGGCGACCTCGAAGAGCACGAACATGCCGTCGGGCAGCGCGTTGGTGGTCGTGTCCGCGCTGCAGACCTCGACCGCACGCCACGGCGGGATCGAAGGCGAGGCCGAGCTCACCGGGGCGCCGTCGACGATCCCGTGGGTGTGGGTGGCGTTGGCGAGGCTGGCGTCGTGGGTGTGGGCCGGCGTCGAGAAGTCCTCGAAGGTCGAGGGGTCGAACACGAAAGGCGCGGTCTGAGACGTCTGCGCGCCCAAGGTCGCGCTGTGGTTGTGGGCGCCGCCCGGGGCCGTGCTGCCGCCGTGCGCGTGGGGCATGACGTGGTCGTGGGTGTCGGAGCCGCCGAGCTCGGCCGGGTTCGAGTCGCCATCGTGCCCGCGAAGCATGCGGTCGTCGAAGCTCGTGTCGGCCGTCCAGTTGGTCGCGCAGTCGCCCTCGAACAAGGCGCGGGCGCCGTCGGGCACGGGTCCGTCGGCATTGGCGGCGCACACGACAACCTCTCGAAAGGCGGGGCGCACCGTACTCGATTCGGTGGTGCCGCCCGGGGAGGCCGTGAGCGCGTGGTCATGGGCGGGTCCCGCTTCGTCCGAGGTCCCGCTGTGGGTGTGGTTGGATCGGCACAAGGAGTTCGTCGCGTTCGAGGTCGACAAACCCAAGGTGAGCGCGTCCATGCCCGAGGCCGTCACCTCGTGGGTGTGCGGGAAGCTCTCGTTGCTGATCCCGTGCGTGTGCGCGCCGAAGCCATGCGTGTGCGAGCCCTGGCCGCCGAGCTCGTTGGAGGGTCCGTTGCCGTCGTCGATCCGCAAGTAGCGGTCCCGCGCCTCCGTGATCTCACCCCAACCGGGGGGACAGGCCTCGTCGAAGAGCAAGATGGCGCCGCTGGGCAAGCCGGGTCCCGCCGTCCCGTCGCCGTCGCCGTCGCCGTCGCCGTCACCGTCCCCATCCCCATCACCATCACCATCACC
>JAUIJR010000176.1 GCA_030431075.1 Polyangia bacterium
CCCTGGGCCCCCACAGCTGGATGGTCGCGCTGGGCCGCGCGTCCTTGAGCTTGCTGCTCTTGCACGTCTATCTTTTTCGCGAGCTGACGCGCCCGATCGGCTGGTGGCGAGGCCTCGACGCGAGCGAGGCCTTGGCCGTGATCGTGGCCTTCACGGCGCTGGCCTTCGTCGCCGCCAAGCTGTGGCAGCGCGTCGACTTTCGCTTCGGCGCCGAGTGGCTCTTGCGCAAGCTCGCGCCCTAGGGGTCCGCTTCGATGTAGGGGACCAAGTCCTCGTCGACGAGCGCGACCGAGAGCTCGATCTCCGCTTCGCCGGCCTCGATCAAGGCGGCGCAGCGTGAGCGCTCGACTCGCCCGCCCGTGGCGCGCAGATGGCAGGCCCCGCCGCGGGGGATCCCGCTGCCGCGTGGAATGAAGAGCAAGTCGGCGTCGTGGACCCGCCCGTCGCGACGTACCGCCATACCCCCGGGCGCCATCCCCGGTCCCACGAAGCGTCCCAACCAGCTGCGCGGCGTTTCCAGCCCCAGCAGATGCACCAAAGTCGGCGCGATGTCGGCTTGGCCCGCCACGCTCGAGACCCGCGCTCCCGCGACCTCCGGGCTCGGCAGACGAATGAACAAAGGCACGCGGTCGAGCTCGTGGGCCAGATCCGGGGTCCAGGTCGGCAGCCCCAAGATCTCGAGCAAGGCCGGCGTATGCCCAAAGTCGATGCGCGCGTCGTGGTCACCGTACAGGGCGATGACCGTGTGCTCGAGCATCCCCTTGCGCTCCATCGCCTCGAGCATCTCGCCCAAGCTGCGATCGAAGTAGTGCATCGCCTGCAGGTAGTTGCCCAGGGGCTCGCCTTGCAGCTTGCCGAGCTCGAGGCCCGAGAGCTCCTCGGGGAAGTGCGAGTAGGGGTGGTGCAAGCTCAAGGTGATCAAAAAGGCGAACCACGGCCGCGGCGCTTCGGCCAGACGATCGACCATGCGCGTCAAGAAGGGCCCGTCGGCCAAGCCCCAGCCGGTCTTGGGGCCGTCGCCGAGCTCGCGCCGAAAGAGGCTCTCGGCGAAACCGTAGCGGGGGTGCAAGACGGCGCGATTCCAAAATCCGCGGCGGTAGGGATGGGCCGAGATCGTGTGGTAACCGGCGGCGGCCAGCTGCTCGGGCAAGGCGTGGAAGTCGTTGTCCGCCCGCAAGAAGGCCGTCGCCCCTTGTAGCAGGGGGTGCTGCGAGTTGAGCACCAAGAACTCGCCGTCGGAGGTCTTGCCTTGCATGGTCTGGTCGACGAGCTGCGAGTAGGACCAGCCGCGGTGGTGCCAGCGGTTGAGGTTGGGCGTGATCTCTTGGCCTTCGACCTCGAGACCGATCACCCATTGGGCGAGGGCCTCGACTTGAATCAAGATCAGGTCGTCCCCTTGGGCCACGCCGAAGTGCGGTGCTTCGGCGCGCGCGGCCCGGCGCAGCTGCTCGCGATCGAGGTAGCGGGCCCGCATCGCCTCGCGCTGCGCGTCGTCGAGTCGCGTGCGGACCAAGCCCTCGCGCACCGTTCGCAGCAGGTCGAAGAGGTGCGTGTTGTAAAGCCCCATGCGGCTGACGTTGTGCTGCTCGGAAAAGACGTGCGTCCCGAGCTTGGTGCGCATGGTCTGGACCTGCGAGATGAGGGCCCACGCGCCGATCCCCAGCGCCAAGAGCAGGCCCACGATGCGTTCGCGGCGGGGCGGGCCCCCGGGGGCCGGCAGGTCGACGCCCCGCAACAAGGCGAGCGCTCCCCAGCCGGCGGCCGCGGGCGCGAAGAGCCACAGCTGATCGAAGGCCAGACGGCTCACGGCGCTGTCGAAGACTTCGGCCAGGTGCCCCGCGTGGCCAAAGACGTTGAGCGGCACGATCGAGCCGAAAAAGTGCATGTAGACCACGTCGACGAAGGCGAGCAAGCTGGCGCAGCTCACCCAGATCGCGGCGGCGAGGCGACGGCGGCGAGCGACGAAGGCGGCGACGGGCAGCGCCATCCAGCCCCCCGAGGACCAGATCTTGGCGCGAGCGCCCGCCCAGTTTTGCTGCTCCGCCAACTCGGTGAACACGACCGCGCAGCTCGCCACCACCACCGCCGTCCACAAGACGGGCGCCGCGGCCAGGGCGTGCCGACCGAAGCGTGAACGAGGCACGCGCCAGCGCAGGGCCATCGCCCCCGCGAGGGTCAGCAGGGCCAAGAGCAGCTGCAGGGCCACGCGCTGACGAAAGTGTCGCGCGTCGAGCGGCTCGACCTGCGCGTGGCCGTACCAGCGCTCGTGCTCGCGGACCATCTCCCACACCAAGCGATGGGCGCCGGCCTGCTTCGGGCGCTGCAGCTCCGCCTCCAAGGTGATCTGCTCGCCGGGCGCGACCACCTTGGGCAGGTGCGTGCGCGCCCCCTCGTAGTCGACCATCTCGCCGTCGGCGTCGACCCAGTGGTAGGCGAGGCGATCGCCGGCCGCGTCGGACCAGGCCTCGCGGCCCCGATTCTCGACCGTGACGCGCAAGCGGGTCTCCGAGCCCGTCCAGCCCCAGCCGGGACGCTCACTGTCGATCACGGCCCAGTCGAGCGCCGGCGTCCCGACCTCGACGCGTTGCGTCGTGGAGGCGCCGTCGACCACGGGGAACCAGCGCTCGCCCTCTCGCACCATGCCCCAGACCAGCTCGTAGTCGCCCCGCGTATCGATCGGATCGATCCGGGCACGAAGCTCCACCGACTCACCCGGAGCCACGGCGCGGGGCAGGAGGGTGCGCGGACCTTCGCCGATCCAGCCGGCGTCAGGCCCACGCTCGACGCCACCCTGAACGGCTCGGATCCGGTAGCTCAGGCGATCCGACTCCCCCCACGCGAGCTCTCCGCGATTGTGGACGGTCAGTCGTATACGCGCCGCCTCGCCCACCCCGATCGAAAGCTCGGGGGCCAAGCCCTCGAGCGACCAGGCCAAGGGATCCGGCGCGAAGTCGACGAGGACCGTCGGCACACTCGGGTCGTCTTGTGCCTCGCCGGGGTACCAACGCACGCCCTCGCGCAGCAGGCCCAGACGCAGGCCCGCGCGAAGGCCCGCGCGAAGGCCAGTCGGGCGCAAGCTCGGCGCGACCAGCTCGAAGTCCCAGCTCAGCTCCGCGCCGACCTCGACCGGGCCCGGCAGCTCGATGCGCTGTCCTTCGATGCGCTCCCCCTCCGCGTCGACCCAGATCACGGCCACGCGATCGCGACGGGCCGGGTCCCATCGCACCGGGCCGGGGTTGTGCAGGCGCGCATGCACCCGCACGCGCTCGCCGGGTACCCACTGCGTCGGCGCCTCGAGCTCGCGTAGCTCGAAGTGCGGCGCGGCGTCGACGAGGGGATAGACCACGCGGGCATCCAGACCGGTCGTCGGCCGCGGAAACCAGCGCCGCTGCTCGTGCACGATCGCCCACTCGACTTCGAGGGGGCCTTCGATGTCCGGCACCTCGACCCGCGCGTCGACCCAGACCCGCTCGCCGGGGGCGACCACGCGCGGCAGCTCGCTGCGTGCCCCGTCGAAGAGCAGGTCTTCGCCGGCACCGGGCCGTCGCAGGTGATGCGAGACCCGCACCCGATCGGCGGGATCCCAGCTTTGCTCGGAGAGGTTGCGAAGCTCGAGGGCGACGAAGTTGGTCTCGCCACGCACCAGCGCCTCGCGGGCCTCGATGCTCACGATCTCGAAGTCGGGCCCCGCGGCCCGAGCTGGCGCGGGCCAGGCGATCCACAGCCAGCACAGCAGTGTCAGCCAGAACCCTCGCCCGCGCGCCACGCCCCTGCCCTCCATGCACCTCAACGATAGGGGTTTGCGCGCAGCGCCGTCAGCCCGACCATCAGCTGCCGCGATCCCTCGGCCACGCGCCGGCACGCGGCCAAAAAAGCCTCGCTGGCGGGCCGCGTCGCGTACTGAAAGGCGTTCGAGGCGACGCGACGCAAGCGCAAAGCGCCCCCTTCGAGATCCGCGACGAAGGGACGCAAGGCGGCGCGCTCTTCGAGCAGCTCGCTGCGCACGCGCTGGGGCGTCGTCTCCCAGATCCCCTGCCAGCGCTTCGCCACGGCCTCCACGGCGTCGGCGTCGCTAAAAAAGGCGTCCATCAGCTCGCCGATCCAGTTGCTCGGATAGACGCGCGGCGAGCTGCGCGCCCCGTCCATCACCTCGAGCATGGGGATCACCTTGAGGTACTCGGCGCCCAAGCGGGCCGGCTTGCGACAGGCCGCCTCGAGCTCGCGGGTCGCGGCGTAGAGCTCGCGGTAGGCGGGGTCGACGGACTCGACCTGTCGCAAGCCCGGGGGTAAGGCCGCCGCCTCGCTGCTCCCGAGTCGACGCAGCTGTCGACGGCCGCGCGTCGCCAAGACCGTCACCGGGATCAGCACCGTCAACAAGACCAACAAGGTCACGCCCAAGGTGGCGCCGAGGCCCACGTCAGCGCGCGCCCTCGGGCACGGCCGCGGGGGCGGCCGCGGCCAGCTCGGCCGGGGCAAAGACGCCCGTCTCCGTGATGATGGCCCGCACCAAGGCCGCGGGCGTCACGTCGAAGGCGGGGTTGCAGACCGCGGCGCCTTCGGGAGAGAGGCGGCGGCCCCCGTGCTCGCGGACCTCCTCGGCCCGGCGTTGCTCGATCTCGATCTGCGCCCCCTCGGCCGTCTGCAAGTCGACCGTCGTCCAGGGCGCGGCCACGTACATGGGGATCTCGTGGTGATGGGCGAGCACGGCCAGCGTGTAGGTCCCGATCTTGTTGGCCACGTCCCCGTTGCGGGTGATCCGATCGGCGCCCACGACCACCGCGTCGACTTCGCCGGCGGCCATCATCGCCCCGGCCATCGAGTCGGTGATCAGGCGCATCTCGATGCCCTCGCGCATCAACTCCCAGGCCGTCAAGCGGGCGCCTTGCAAGACCGGGCGGGTCTCGTCGACATAAACTCGCGCGATCTTGCCGAGGGCGTGGGCGCTGCGAATGACGCCCAGGGCCGTGCCCCAGCCGGCCGTGGCGAGCGCGCCGGCGTTGCAGTGCGTCAGCACGCGCGCGCCTTCGGGCAACAAGGCCGCGCCGTGCTCGCCCATCGCCTTGCACGCGGCGAGGTCCTCGGCCGCGTGACGCCGGGCGGTCTCGGCCAAGGCGGCGCGGCGCTCGGCCAGCGGACGCCCGCGGCTCGCCTCGAAGCTCGCGCGCATCTGATCGAGGGCGACAAAGAGATTCACGGCCGTGGGTCGCGTGTGGGCGAGTCGCTCGAGGGCGGCCTCGACCTGCGCGTCGAATTCGGCGGGCGTGTCGGCAAAGCCGTGGCTGGCGGCGGCCAGACCCATCGCGGCTGCGCAGCCGATCGCCGGGGCCCCGCGCACGGCCAAGTCCTCGATCGCCCGCGCGACGGCCTCGATCTCGTCGAGACGCAACCACAGCTCTTCGTCGGGCAAGCGCCGCTGATCGAGCAGGTGCACACAGCGACCGTCTTCGTCGAAGCGCAGGGGCGTGATGCTGGCGTCGTTCATGGAGAATCCTTCGTTGGGGGTCGCGCTCAGCGCTCGGCGATGGCCGCGTCGAGCAGCGCCTGCACGACTTGGGGGTTGGCCCGGCCGCGGGTCTGCTTCATCACTTGGCCCACGAAAAAGCCGCGCAGCTTGGCTTTGCCCCCGCGCAAGGCGGCGAGCTGATCGGGATGCGCGGCCAAGATCTCGGCGACCACGGCCTCGAGGGCGGCGCGGTCCGAGACCTGGCCGAGCCCCTTTCGCTCGACGATCTCCCGCGGCGCGCCCTCGCCGGCGAAGACCGCCTCGAAGACTTGCTTGGCCGCGCGCCCATTGATGGTGTCGGCTTCGACCAAGGCGATGATCTCGGCGAGCTGCGCCGGCGTGACTGGGCAGGCCACCATCTCCAGCTTCTCGGCTTTCATGGCCGCGGCCAGCTCACCGATGATCCAGTTGCAGGCCGCCTTGGCTCCGGCCCCCGCCTCGCACACCGCGTCGAAATAGTCGCCCGTGGCGCGATCGGCCGTGAGCTGCTCGGCGTCATAGTCGCTCAAGCCGGCGGCCAAGTAGCGATCGCGGCGCGGCCCCGGCAGCTCGGGTAGGGCCTCGCGCTGCGCGTCGAGCCACGCGGCCTCGAGCCGCAAAGGCGGCAGGTCAGGCTCGGGGAAGTAGAGGTAGTCGGCCGCGTCCTCTTTGCTGCGCATCACCCAGGTGCGATCCGCGTCGACTTCGTAGGCCATGGTCGACTGCACGACCGCCTCGCCACGATCGAGCAGATCGGCTTGGCGCCGCGCCTCGGCCCCGATCGCCGCCTCGAGAAACTTGAAGGAGTTGAGGTTCTTGATCTCGCAGCGCGTGCCCAAGGCCTCGACGCCGCGCGGGCGCAAAGAGACGTTGGCGTCGCAGCGCAAGCTCCCCTTTTCCATGTCGCCTTCGCTCACGCCGAGCCAGCGGACCAGCTGTCGCAAAGATCTCAGCACCTCGGCCGCGTCCTTGGCGCTGCGCAGCGCGGGCAAGCTGACGATCTCGACCAAGGGCGCGCCGGCCCGGTTGTAGTCGACGCCCGACACACCCTCGCGCACGCCGTGGGTGGTCTTGCCCGCGTCCGACTCCATGTGGATGCGCTCGAGGGGCAAGGCTTTGCCCGGCGCAAAGGGGATGGCGCCGCCTTTGGCGTAGGGCGCGTCGGCCTGGGTGATCTGATAGCCGTGCGGCAAGTCGGGATAAAAGTAGTGCTTGCGGGCAAAGCGGCTGTGCGCCTGCAGCTCGCAGTCGAGGGCCAAGGCCAAGCGCGTGGCCAAGCGGACGGCCTCGGCGTTGGGCACCGGCAAGGTCCCGGGCCAGCCCAAGGTAAAAGGATCCACGCGCGTGTTCGGCTCGCCCCCCGTGTCGAAGGGACAGTCGGTAAAGAGCTTGCTGCGTGTGGCCAGCTGGCAGTGGATCTCCAGCCCGACGACCAGCTCGTAGTCGTGCAGGCTCATGCGCCCCCCTTTGCGAGCAGGGGCGGCACGCGCTCGCGCAGCGCCGGAGTCAGGCGCTCGAAGGCGGCGCCCGCCCGAAACAAGCGCGCCTCTTCGAAAGCCGGCGCGATCAGCTGCAGCCCCACGGGCAGCTCGCGTTCACCGACCTTGGCGAATCCGCTGGGCACGCTCAGCGCCGGTAAGCCGGCCAAGTTCACGCCCACCGTGAACACGTCGCTCAGGTACATGGCGAGGGGATCGTCGACCCGCTCGCCGAGGCGAAAACCGGCGACGGGGCTGACGGGGCTGGCGATGAGATCGCAGCGCGCAAAGGCGGCCGTGTAGTCCTCGGCGATCTTGCGGCGCACCTTCATGGCGCGGCCGTAGTAGGCCTCGTAGCTGTCGGCGCGCAGCACGAAGGTGCCCAACATGATGCGGCGCTTGACCTCGTCGCCGAAGCCGCTCGCCCGGCTCTTGGCGTACTGCACTTCCAAGTCCGCGTCGGGGACGCGGTGGCCAAAGCGCAGGCCGTCGTAGCGCGCGAGGTTGCTCGCCGCCTCGGCCGTGCACAGCACGTAGTAGCAAGCGACCGCGGCGTCGAAGTGCGGAAGCTCGATGTCGACGATCTCGGCCCCGGCCTCGCGCATGCGGGCGATGGCGTCTTCGAAGCAAGCCCGCACGCCGGCGTCCAGCCCCTCGAGCCCGAGGGCGGCACGGTGCAATCCGACGCGCATGCCGGCCAGCTCGCCGCGACAAGCCGCGCGCAGATCCGGCACGGGCAAGTCGACGCAGCTCGCGTCTTTGGGGTCGGCCCCGGCCAGGAGCTCCAAGGCCAAGGCCAGGTCCTCGACCTCCAGGGCCATGGGCCCCGCTTGGTCCAAGCTCGAGGCGAAGGCGATCATCCCCGCGCGGCTGACCCGTCCGTAGCTCGGCTTGAGTCCGGCCACGCCACAAAAGGACGCGGGCTGGCGGATCGATCCGCCGGTGTCGCTGCCCAAACTCAGGGGCACCATGCGAGCGGCCACCGCCGCCGCGCTCCCGCCCGAAGATCCGCCCGGCACGAAGTCGAGATCCCAAGGGTTGTGCACCGAGGGATCCGGGCCGTTCTCATTCGAGGAGCCCATCGCAAACTCGTCCATGGCCAGCTTGCCCACGAGGACGGCACCGGCCTCCCGCATGCGCTGCGCGTGCGTGCCTTGGTAGCCGGGCACCCAGCCTTCGAGCATGCGCGAGCTGCATTGGGTGGGCATGCCCTCGACCACGAAGATGTCCTTGAGTCCGACCGGAACCCCGGCCAAGGGCCCCAAGCGCTCGCCGCGGGCGCGCGCCGCATCGACGGCCGCCGCCTGGGCCCGCGCGCCCTCGAGATCGAGGTGGCGCCAGGCTCGGACCTCGCCGTCGAGCGCCGAGATGCGATCGAGATGGGCTTCGAGCAAAGCCGCGGCCGTGACCTCGCCTTCGGCGACGGCCGCAGCGAGGCGCGCGGCCCCCATGCCCACGAACTCGGCCGCCATCACATCTCGTCCTTGAAGCGGGGGACCAAGACGAACTCCTCGTCGTGGGCCGGAACTGGGGCCAAGGCACGCTCGCGCGCGAGGGGGGTGGCCGGCGTATCGGCGCGCAGCTGCGCGGCGGGGGCCTCAGGGCCGACGAAGGGCTCGACGCCCTCGACCTCGATCCCCGCGAGGGTCTCGATATGAGCGACGATCCGGGACAGATCCGCCGAGAATCGCTCGATCTCAGCCTCTTCCAGCTCCAAGCGGCAAAGGCGAGCCAATGCGCGGATCTCATCGCTCACGACGCGGGCCATGGCGGCGCAAGATATCAGAAGTGCACGCGGATGGAGGCGCAGGGCCCCGCTTTAGGCCCTTCACGTGACATGAGGGCCATCGCGCGCTATGCCCAATGTATGGGCCGCCGCGCGCTTGGGACTCGGCTCGCCGCCTGCGGGCTGGCGAGCTTCGTCGCCGTGGCCGCCGCGTGTGAAGAAGACGATCCGATCCCGGCCGTGAACTTCATCCCCGAGGCGATGGTCCCCGACGAAAGTGGCGCGGCCCACCTCGGCCAGATCCGCGTGGTGGCCGAGGGCCTGGCCAGCCGCTCCGAGATGCCGCGCGTCCAAGTCGAAGGACGCTTCGCCAGCTACGTCGGCATGGACGCCGCCTTCGCCCGGGCCCGCGCCAACATGCGAACCCCGGCCGTCGACCTGCTCGCGGTCGGCAGCTGCCGCAGCGCCCGCGAGCTCGCCTCGCTCGAAGCGGAGCTGGCCGGCAAGCCCCTGCCCCCCGCGCTGCGCGAGCTCTCCCTGGTCGACGCCGGCAGCTTGGAGCTGGGGGTCGGCGGCCGTGCGCTGACGGTCCCCTACGCGCTCGTCCCGGATCTCAACGACTGGCTCGGCGGCGTCGAGTATCGACTGGGCCTCGACGACGAGGCGGTGCTCTTGGTCGATCCGACGGGCGCGGCGCCTTTGCAGGTCAGCTGGATGGGCTCGCCCGAGGCGGATCTCCCGCCCGCGACAATCGAAGCCCGCTTGCCCCCCGCCTTGCGCGACTTTTCGGCCCGCTTGGCCGGCGAGACGCTGAGCCTCACCTGGGAGCAAGGCCGTCCCTTCACCTGGCCGCTGGAGCTGGCCGTCTACACGGTGGACGCGAGCGGCGCCCGACAAAGCGAGACGGTGATCTGCGCGGTCGACGATCGCGGCGCAGCCGAGCTTCGCGCCGCGGATCTGCGCGAAGCCGGGCTCGAGATCTCCAGCCTCGTCGAGGGCGAGCGCATCGTCGTCGAGGGCCGCCGTTTGCAGCGCACGAGCATCGGCGCCGGCGCCTTCGACGAGATCGAGCTGCTCATGGAGTCCCGCGAGCGCACCTGGGTCGAGCTCGCGTCGACGCTGGCCCCCTGATTTTGCGCTTCGAAGGCGAAGGCGCGGGGCACGGCTTTTTGCCGCCTCGCGCCAGGGTGCTAGGATCCAAGGGTCATCCTCGGACCCGGCCAGGAGGTGCACATGCAACACGTACGACCCTTTTCGAACCACTCTTCGATGAACGGCGCTTTGGCGCTGCCCACCGCGAATCAACGCGCGAGGGGGGCCTCCTAAGCCGATGACGATCCGGGGCCTTGGGCCCCTTGGGCGGTCGAATCTCCGACGCCCCACGCCGCTCACCCCAACTAGGTGAGCGCGCACCAGGCCCACCGGGGGCTCACCCCGGGAGGTCGCTCAGTGCGACCGAAGTGACGAAGCCCCGCCTTCGCCACTCACCAAGCCCAGCCGGGGCCGCGGGACCCCCAAGCCAGAAACCGGATATCCCGGGATGACAAAGGGAGGGCCCAGCGCCCTCCCTTCTCGCGAGGG
>JAUIJR010000700.1 GCA_030431075.1 Polyangia bacterium
GCCTCGTCGGGCATTCGCCGCGGCAACGTGCTCGAGGTGGTGCACAAAGGTGACGCCTACTCGCGCAAGCACAAGCTCTTCAACCCCTACGAAGAGGGGCACCCGCGTCGCTTGGTGGCCGAGGTGCTGGTCCTCGAGGTGCAGCCGAACTCGTCCATCGGCGTGGTCATCTTCTCGGCGCGCGAGGTGGAGATCGGCGATCACATCGAGATCCGCGCCGCCGGCATGGAGGACAGCGAAGAGCCCTCGATGTCCGAGCGCTCGGGTGGGATGGACGCCAGCGGCAACGCCGACGCCAGCGCCGGCGACGGCAAGGCCGAAGCCAGCGGCGGCTTCTCGATCGGGAACTGAGCCCACACAGGGGCAAAGGCGGCCAAATTCGCCGCCGATGCAAGGGTGCGCACGCACGGCCGATGGGTCGTCGTGCGCACACGTGCTTTGACCCGAGAGGAACTGGATCTACCCCCGCGCCGCGCTGAGCGAGCCGCGACGCGCCGCTGGGATTTCGCGGGGGTGCTGCCACCGCGGCCCCGTGTGGCCCTCGTGGGCAGCCGTGCGGCGACGCGCGCCCACTTGGCCGCCATCCCCACCTTGGTGGAGCTCGTGGCTGCACGGGGCTTGTGCGTCGTCTCCGGCGGTGCGCGAGGCGTCGATGCGGCGGCCCACCGTGCGGCCTTGCAGCTCGGCGTGCCCCAGCTGGTGGTGCTGCCCACGGGCGCGGACCGCATCTATCCCCCGGAGCACGAAGAGCTCTTCGAACGCATCGCGCGCGCGCCCTACTCGGGCGTGCTTTTTGGCGCGGCCCGCAACAGCACGCCGAGCCGGGGCCTGTTCGCGAGTCGCAATCGCATCGTGATCGAAGCCGCCGACGCGATCGTCGTGGTGCAGGCCGCACGCCGCTCGGGCTCGGCCGGGACCGGCAGCCTCGCCTTGCGACGCGGCGCTCGGGTCGCGGCCTTCACCTCGAGCGCCGGCGGCGAGGCCTTGGTCGGCGCGGGCGCGCTCAGCCTCGGAGACCCGGGCGTGGCCGGGTGGGTGCCCCGCGCCGAAGTGTTCTTGGATGCGCTGATCGGTGTCGAGCGCGAAACGATCCCGCTTCGTTGGCCGACACACCTGCGCTGGCTGGCCGACGCGCTGGCCCAGGCCCCGCCCGAGGGCAGCAGCGTCGACGCCTTTGCCGACGCGCTCGAGACCCTGTGCGCTTTGACGGAGGCATCGACGCTGGGCCTGGTGGTCGAGGTGACGCCAGGGCGGTACCGTCTCGCGCAGTGATGCCCCGCGACCCGCGCCCGGCTCGAGACTTCGCCTACTTCGATGCCCCACGGCCCTTGCGCTTCGCCCACCGTGGTGGCGCGAAGCTGGCGCCCGAAAACACCCTGGTCGCCTTCGAGCGGGGAGTGGCCGCCGGCTGCGACTACATCGAGACCGACGTCCACCTCACCAGCGACGGCCACTTGATCGTCTTTCACGACGCGCGCGTGGACCGGTGCACCGACGGTCATGGCCGCGTCGCCCAGATGAGCCTGCGCGCGCTGCAGCGCCTCGACGCGGGCCATGGCTTCGTCGACCTCGAGGGGCGCACGAGCTTTCGGGGCAAAGGCGTGCGCATCTTGGCCTTCGAGGAATTCGCCGCTTGGTTGAACGCGCACCCGCGCGTGCGCGTAAACATCGAGATCAAGACCGACGCCGCGGCTGCGCGTCATGCCTTGCTGCACGCCTTGCTGCGCCACGGCCTGCGCGATCGTGCCCTGGTCGCCTCGGCCCGCGCGCCGGTGGTGCAAGCCTTTCGACGCCTCGCGCGCGGTCGCATCGCCAGCTCGGCGGGGCAGGCCGAGATTGCGAGCTTTTGGGCCGCAGCGCGCGTCGGACTCGCGGGGCGTGTGCGGGTCGAGTACCAGGCGCTGCAAGTCCCCGTG